>JAGQYH010000229.1 GCA_020436175.1 Bacteroidota bacterium | reverse complement strand
CCACTTACACCAAACTCCGCATTACCGTCCACTCTATTAATGCCGGGCTCAGCCAAAATATTGCCATCCGGATCTACAACAGCAGGAACAAATTCAACATCCCAAGCTGCTGCTACCGGTAAAAAATCCGCCGGAGTATTGCCTGCATCAGAATTTTCTCTTCTGAAGTCATCATTGATCTGCTGAATTTGCGCATACACCTGAGCCGCCGTAATGTTCGGCCCGGTGCCAATAGCTTGCCCGCCGTGTACTACGTGAACAATGTAAGGAATTGTAACTGCCGCCAATCTTTGGCTTGGATTAGCTTTCATTTCTGCAATCTTGGTAGCCATCCAGTTTTCAAACTCCTGTTTGGTTTCCCATTGAGGATATTGATTCCTCAAAGCAGCTTCTTTTTCAACAGTTACACATTTAATGTAATTGGTAGTTTTCTCCGTTTGTGCCCATAGTGCAGTGACCATGATCATTAAAAAGAGAATGACGGGTAAAGACCTATTCATACTGTTTCGTTTTAATTTATTGTTAATGCAAGTGGCTAATTTCAGGTATTTTTCGCAGTAATTCAAATAATAACAAAACAAAATTTGCGTTTTAACGCTTCGTATGTCAATTTTCGCTCATTTATTTTTCAATTTGTGAGCTTTCTTTGATGCTCAGGCATTTCCAGCCATAATAATTAATTTTTTACGTGGTGTTATGTGTTCAAAAAGAATTATAACCAACAATAGATTGTCATACTATTTCTAATATTAAATTTGCCAATTCATTTAAAAGCGAGAAATTAGAGTAACGAAGCCATTGAAATCATCTATAAATAATCGAAAAATTGAAAGCCATTATTCCCGTTGCCGGTGCCGGCACTAAGTTAAGACCTCATACTTACACCCAACCCAAACCATTGATACCGGTTGCCGGCAAGCCCATTTTAGGTCATATCATGGATCAGTTGATTTCAGTAGGGGTTAATGATTTTGTTTTTGTGATCGGTTATTTAGGGGAAAAGATCAAAAGTTTTGTAGCTAAAAGTTATCCTAATATCCATGCTGAATATGTAGTTCAGAATACCCGAAAAGGACTGGGACATGCCATTTGGCTAACCAAAGATATTATACCTCTAAACGAAGAGGTAATCATTGCTTTAGGAGATACCATCATTGAAGCAGACATTCAAGATTTTGTTGAACAGCCCTATTCTACCTTAGCCATTAGAAAAGTTGATGATCCGCGTAAATTCGGAGTAGCCGAAGTGGATGCCGATGGAAACATCATGAAAGTGGCTGAAAAGCCGACCATTCCTAAATCCAATCAAGCATTGGTAGGTTGGTATAAGATTAAGGAATACAAGGCATTGATTGAAGCCTTGGAAGCTAATATCAATGCCGATTATAAAACTCAGAATGAATTTCAATTGACAGATGGCATCATGATGCTGATCAAAGGCGGCGCCCAAATAAAAGGGTATAAAGTGGATAATTGGTATGATTGCGGTCAAAAAGAGGTTTTATTGGAGATCAATGCTATTCTTTTAAAAAAGCACTATTCCAAAAAATCAGCTGAATATTCTAAATTTAAAAGAACCATTATTGTACCGCCCGTTTACATCGGTCAGGATGCAAAAATATCAAGTTCCATTATCGGCCCAAATATTACCGTTGGCGATCATGCCGTAATTGAAAACTCCATTGTTAAAGAATCTATTATCGGAAGTTTTACTAAGTTAAAAGGCATTGTCATGTCGAATTCCATTATTGGTAGCGATTCTTTGGTGGTAGGCTCAGCCCGAAAATTAAATATCGGAGATAATACCGAATTGGATTTGAGTTGATTCGGTTGTTCGGTAAAATTAGTTTAATTCAATTAATGGTTGCCAGCGCAATTTGTCAAATTCGACCACCTTGTTATCTTTGACTTTAACACCTTCTGCTTCCAGTAATTTTTGCATTAAGTCCGGTGTTTCAAAATGACCTTTCCCTGTTAGCCAACCCAATCGATTAACGACTCTATGCGCCGGGACAGGCGGCATCGCCGTTCTACAAGCATTCATTGCCCAACCTACCATTCTCGCCGATTTACCGGTACCTAAATAATTGGCAATGTCGCCATAAGAGGTTACTCGTCCGTAAGGCACTAATCTTGCCACTTCGTAAACTTTTTCAAAAAATGATGTGGTTGTTTTAGAATATTGAGGCATTTCGGTTTTTCGGCTTTTCGGTTAAGGTGTCAAATTAATCTATTTTTGCAATTTTAAGTAACAACGGATAATTTATCGGCAATGAGTTTATTATACAAATTAAAAGCGGGCGGTGTAAGCAATTTAACGGATGCTCGGTATTTTAATGCTTTAGGAACGAACTGGATAGGGTTTAATTTAGATGTATTGGATGATTCATCCATTTCTTTAAAAGAAGCCCAGGCAATTAAGGGTTGGCTATTTGAACCTAATATTGTTATTGAATGCGGTCACCACCAGGATAAAGTGGAATTAATCTATTTAGCTAATGAACTGGAAGCTGCTGCTATTCAAATTGATGTGGATCACAGCTTGTTGAAGGAAGATCACTTTTTGTATCCCATCATTTTAGAAACAAACTTTGATGATCTTCAGCATATCAAATTAAAGCGTGCTTTGCGTTCCGGATTAGATATAGAAGTAATCTTGATCAAAACTGACGATCAGGAATTTAACTGGGAAGAGTTCAAATCGGGTATTAAGTCTAAACATAAGTTGATAGAAAAACTGAAAAGAGATTATGAGGTGATCATTGAATTGCCTTTTAAGAAAGAATGGTTTCTGGAAGCTTTGGAATTGCTAAAACCAACCGGTATTCATATTTCTACCGAAGCTGAAGAAGAACCCGGACTAAGCAAGGTGGATGAATATGATGAGTTTTTGAGTTTGATTGAGGTGGAGGAATGAGGTTGGAAGTTGGAAGTTGGAGGTCGGAAATCGGATGTCGGATGTCGAAAAATGGAAACTACTAATAAGTAAAAGACACATATTTTATTGTCAATCCATTTTTTAAGTGTTTTTGCTCGTAATAGGTTTGGATATCATACGTGAGATGTGTAACCTTTGATTGATAGATATCAGGATAATTATGAATGATTTTCAATCCTAATTCTTGAATCGTTTCTAAAGTAAATTGATACAACAGATCGCTGTCTGTTTTTAAATTTATTACTCCGCCTTTTTTAAGAATAGGTTTATAAATTTCTAAAAATTTGGGAGATGTTAATCTCCTTCTAGCTCGTCCGGGCTGTAGAAACGGATCGGCAAAAGTGATCCAAATTTCATCCACTTCACCCGGTTCAAAATAATCTGCTAAATGATCGATCTGATCTCTGATAAAGCAAACATTTTCCAGATTATGGTCCCCGGCTCTAGTGGCTGCCGTCCAGATTCGGTTGCCTTTAATATCCATGCCAATAAAGTTATCCTCCGGAAAAAGTTGCGCCAAACCCAAGGCATAATCTCCTTTACCACAGGCCAGCTCTAATGTGATCTTGCCTTGGTTCTTAAAGTAATGACTATTCCATTTGCCCTTCATTTGACCATCCTTTTCAAATACATTGGACATTTCTTTTAGTTCTGCAAATTTCTCGAGCTTGTTCTTTCCCATTTGGATTTATGGATTTATGGATTTATGGATTTATGGAAAATAAATAGTTTGATTTACTTCAAAACCAATTTCGGATCATAAAAAAACCGCAAAGTAAGTAAAGTTTGTTGAAGTAACATTCTTCACCTGCTCTGCGGCTATGTAGAAGTAACCCTGACAATTACTTCTTAGTTAACAAAATTATTCTTTTCTAATTGTACTTTACTTTCCTTGAGTGTTCCAATACAAGATCAATAGATGTTTTACTAGGTTGCTGAATTGGAGCCGAATTGAGAAAGCCAATTAATTTTCTCATTTCCAGATACTCTTCTTTTAGTTCTTCATCTTCCACTAATGCATTTTTGATCATCAGCGTTTCTTCTGCA
>JAGQYH010000228.1 GCA_020436175.1 Bacteroidota bacterium | reverse complement strand
TTGTAATTATTGGAAACATTGCCATTTTGGGTGTTAGCGGTGAACCGGGCAATATCGCCGGACAAAGAATTGAAAAAGCAGTATTAACGAACTTAGAAAACAGAAGCGATGAAAGAGTAATTATGAATGGTTATGCCAATGAGAATACAGGCTACATTTTTACACCGGAAGAATATACTTCACAATTTTACCCGCAGCAGTGTGGTTTTGTCATTTATGGAAGATGGACGGAGCCGGCGTTTAGATACAATTACGAGTTATTAGCTAAGGCAATGCTACTACATGGAGAAGAAAGAGAGGCGGTTTTAGACAGATCCATCCAACATCCTGAATTTTCTAAAGAATGGTACGAAAAAGCCAGTGGCATGAAGCATCTGGAAAAAGTTGTAAAAGAGGAAAAGAAAAAGAAGAAAAAGTAAAAAAGTGGGCCCTGTAGGGCTCGAACCTACGACCAATGGATTATGAGTCCACTGCTCTAACCAACTGAGCTAAGGGCCCTCTGTGTATTGAAGGGCTGCAAATGTAATCAATTAAAAATAATTCGACACCTTCAACTTATTTTCACTTTGATTTTCAAATTAAATTAATATTGAAGATAACCTTTTATAGCTTCTCCAGAAACCTCCTCAGAGTCTCTCAAAGAGGACTCTGAGGCTTTCAAATACGAACTCAAATAATCTCCATATAATGCTTTATCAAAGAATTGGCCTGTTGACATTCATAAAATGCAGCACTGGAATATGGATAATCCACATATGTCTTGGCTAAATGCCATTTACCTTGATTCGGATTACGATGAATATAATCCAACTTTGTTTCTAACATCTTCCTTGAGTAACAGATTTTAGAATCAAAAGATGGCTGAAAAATTTCATGCTTCTTTCCTATTCTAATTTCTTTTAATGATACTTCCTTTTGAAGAAAATGTAACAATTCATATTCTCCTAATTTTTCAAGTTGTTGAACTATTTCATACGCCCAAAATCGTTTCCCATTGGCAATGAGTTTGTTTAAATTCAAACTTGAGTTCTCTTTAAGAAAGAACAATCCATGAAAGTGGTTGGGCATAATTACATATCCAAGAATTTCACAATGATTCACAATAAGGTATCGAAACCATTTTTTATAATACAAATAGGTATGGGATAAATCAATTAACGGCAACCACTTGTAACAAGCAAATGTCACGAAATAAATTTCGTTCTTAGAATCTCTACGTAAATGAGTTGGCATATCTATTATGAGTACGAAAACAACATTTTTCCATACAAACACTAAAGAAATTGAATAGATATTTGCTCATCAGAGTCCTCTTCCGCGTGTCGCCGAAGCTTTAGCGGAGGAACACGAGAGACTCTGATGGTGTGAGGTATCTCATTTTAAATGAATCCTACAAGGCTCACTTTTTACTTCTCCATATTGGTTTCATGTTTGGCCTTCAGATTGCTCGACTCAATGATGTACAATGGCCGATTCCTGATATTGTTGATCAAACGAATAATATACTCGCCGATCAAACCAATGCATAAAAGCTGCACTCCACCAATAAAAGACACAATAATAGTTAAAGACGTCCACCCCGGAATGGTGTTGCCTAATACATTTGACCGCAAGGCATATACAATGAGTCCGATTGAAAACAAAAATGCCGTAAAACCTATGATGGTGGCGATCTTTAATGGAAAATCAGAAAATGCAGTGATACCATCCAAAGCAAACCTCAACATTTTTCTGAAAGTATAACCGGTCTCTCCTCCATGCCTCGCATCTCTTTCATAAGGTATGCCAATTTGATTGAATCCTGCCCAGGCAATTTGTCCTCTGAGAAATTTATTCTTCTCCGGCATATCCTTCAATACCTCCACGATCTTTCTATCGATCAATCTAAAATCACCTGTATCAACAGGAATATTTATGGCTGTTATTTTAGCGATGATCTTATAGAATAATTTAGCTGTCGATCTTTTAAAGATTCCCTCCCCTTTCCGGGCAATACGTTGAGCATATACAACTTCAAATCCTTCCTTCCATTTTTTATAAAGATCGATGATCAATTCCGGCGGATCTTGTAAGTCTGCATCAATGATCACCACGGCATTTCCTTTCGCATAATCCAAACCGGCACTCACGGCAATTTGATGCCCGAAATTTCTACTGAAGTTAATAAAGCCCACGGCATCATCCTTCTCTGCCAATCCTTTTAACAATGCTAATGATTGATCAACACTTCCGTCATTGATGAATATGAATTCATATTTTTGAGAACTGTTTTCAAACAACCTATCCATGACCTCGAGCAACTTAGCATAGATCAATGGGATGTTTTCTTCCTCATTATAGATAGGTATGATGATAGACAATTCCATAATGTGAATTTATAAATTCAACAAGACTATTTGCACACTTATCCATATTTGTTTCAAAATTGTACTTTCGATTTATATTTTATCATCGTAACATTACTATAATTGACAATAACATTTATTAATAGCTAAATGGCGTAATATTTGTTTACAAATACCCATAATAATTTTAATATTGCTTGATGAGCCTCCGTAAATTTTTGTCATCCGCTGTTTTACTGCTGATCGCCACCTCTGTATGGAGTCAACAAACTATTGTGAAAGGTAGAATTGTTGATGAAGAAACCAATGAAGGTCTGGCTTTTGCGACGGCTATTTTTACCGGTACAACTGTTGGGGTAACCACTGACTTGGATGGCTATTTTGAAATGACGACCAACGATCAGGAGCTAAAATCGATCACATTGTCATATGTTGGATATGAGCCTAAAGAAGCCAAGATCAATCCGGGAAAAATCAATGAAAAAGAATACAAGTTAAAGGCGGTAAAGTTGGAATTAGATGTGGTTGAAGTAAAGGCCAAACGACGAGTTCCAAAAGATACGGCGGCTATCGAATTGTTTAGAAATGTTGTTGCTAATAAATACAGAAACGATCCCAGCAGTTATGAATATCTTTCGTATAAACAATATGCCAAAACTGAATTCGGCTTCTATGACGTGTCTGAAAAATTCAAAGACAGTAAACTCGTAAAGCGATTTTCATTTATGCTGGATAATATGGATACCACCGAAAATGGTATTGAAGTATTACCTGTTTTATTGAAAGAAACTTCTGAGCAAATCTACTATCAAAAAAATCCTCAGAAAAAAAAGGAGATATTACTAGGCGATCGGTTTTCCGGTGTAGATAATTTCAGCGTGGCAGATCTGGTGGATTACAACTATGAAGACATTCAGATCTACGGCAACCTTATTCGAGTGAACGGCAAACCTTTTATGTCGCCATTTGCGGATAATGCGAGATTTAGTTACAAGTATTTTCTGACCGATACCGCGCAGTTTGACGGGTTGACTTGTTTCCGATTAGACTTTACCGGTAGAGGTAATGCAGATGCCTCCTTTTCGGGTTATGCTTGGATTCATGACAGCACCTTCGCTATTCAGTCCATAAGATTGATTGTGTTACCAAATGCAGGTTTAAATTTCGTCAGTGATTTTGTGGTTCAGCAAGATTTTAAATTGATCAATGGTGAACATTGGATCAAAGACTATGAATTTCTACAAACCGAATACAATCTCTTCAAGAAAAAGAATAAGGAAAAGCAGAGTTTCTTAGTTCGTAAAACCAATAAAAGGACAGATATCACCATCAATGAGCCGATCGATCCGAAATTGCTGGATGGAGAAGAAAGGATCATTCAGGAAGGCGCCAGAGACAGAGGTGCCGATTTTTGGGATACCACTCGTGTTGATTCTTTGCAACCGCATGAAGTAGGCATTTTCAAGACCATCGATTCTATTCAAAACAGTAAGTTCTATAAAACCATCCGATGGTTCACCTATCTGGGTACTTCCGGTTGGATGGATGCCAAATATTTGGAGTTTGGAAAAATATACGAGATCTACAGTTGGAATGCGGTAGAAGGCAAAAGGATCAAAATGGGTGTTAGAACCCGCTATCATTT
>JAGQYH010000227.1 GCA_020436175.1 Bacteroidota bacterium | reverse complement strand
AATTGTATCTACGGCACCGGAAGGCACTTCCTTTGAAGCGATGGACAATTATCAGTTAAAATTGATGCATTTATTGGATACCATTCCTGAGAAAGCATTTTTATTAGGCGTGACCTCGCCAACGTTTAGAGCATCCACTTCGGTCAATTCATCATTTATCTTTATGCCGCTAAAACAGCCGGGAGAACGAGAGAAATCTCAAGATGAATTAGCGAACGAGATCAATCAGCAGTTGCGGAAATTGACGTTTGCTAAATCATTCGTTATTCAAGAACCAACCATCAGTGGTGGTGGCGGTGGCGGGGGATTACCCATACAGATGGTACTTCAAGCGCCGGACCTTGACAAGCTAAAAGAGATATTACCTCAATTTATGGAGCGAGTACAAGCCAGTGATAAGTTTGCCGCATCCGATGTGGATCTGGTCTTTAATAAACCGGAAATCACGGTATCGATTAATAGAAGCAAGGCTTCATTAATGGGAGTGAGCGTGGCCGATATTGCCGCTACCTTGCAAACATTTTTAAGTGAGGAGAGATTGGGATATTACATTCAGGAAGGAAAACAATACTATGTTATCTCCGAAGCTATGAAAGACAAAAAGAGCAAACCGCTTGATTTGAATAACATTACAGTGAGGAATAATGTGAATGAAATGGTAACCTTAGATAACTTGGTAGATATTGACTATCAAAGTCGGCCGCCATCATTGCTGCGTTACAACCGTTATATTTCTGCTACTGTTCAAGCTTCTCCTGCTCCCGGTTTTACGATGGGAGAGGGCATTGAAGAGATGCAAAAGATAGCCAAAGATCTGTTACCGGAGTCATTTAACACGGAATTAGCCGGTAGTGCTTCTGATTATGCGGAAAGTTCAAAAAGTACCACTACAATTTTCATCTTTGCTTTGATATTGGTGTATCTAACATTGGCGGCACAGTTTGAAAGTTTCAGGGATCCTTTCATTATTATGTTGACGGTGCCTTTGGCATTAGCCGGTGCTGTCGTAACGCTTTGGGCGTTCGGTCAAACATTGAATATTTTCAGCCAGATCGGTATGATCGTATTAATTGGAATTGTAACTAAAAACGGTATTTTGATCGTGGAATTTGCCAATCAGAAACGAGATAGCGGTATGACACTGAAAGAAGCGGCCTATGAAGCAGCGTCCCAAAGATTCCGACCTATTTTAATGACTAGTTTATCCACTGTTTTGGGGGCTTTACCCATCGCCTTAGCCATTGGTGATTCTTCCACCAGTAGAATTCCAATGGGACTAACCATTATCGGAGGATTGATCCTGGCATTGATCCTTACCTTATACATTATTCCGTCGTTATATACTTATATAGCCAGTAAAGAGAACAAAATTGTAGATGAAGCAGATTATCAATAAAATATTACTGATCGCCATTTTCTTGATGGGTGGCAGCACCATGGTGTCTGCACAATCTTTGGAAGAACTGATCAATCTTGCTATTGAGCAGAATTATGATATCAAAATTCTAAAGAATGAAGCAGCAGTGGCGGCCAACAACAACACAAAGGGAAACGCAGGTAAACTGCCCACCATTGATCTTTCAGGCGGCGTTACTTCGTCTTTCAATAGTACCAAACAGAAATTTTCTGATGGAACAGAGCGAACAGGAAATTTTGCCAATAACACCAATATCAATTCCTCCATTTTATTGAATTGGACAGCTTTTGATGGCTTTAGAGTCCAGGCCAGAAAAGAACAATTAGAATTGTTGGAACAATTGAGTGATATGGATGTGAAGTTTTACGTAGAGCAAACCGTCTCCGATGTTACCATGGCTTATTATCAATTGCTGTATGAGAAACAACTGTTGGCCAACTTTCAAGAATCCTTATCTATTTCCGCTTTTCGGTTGAGTATTGCTCAAAAACGAAAGGATGTGGGCGGAGGTAAAGCCGTTGATTACGGTCAGGCGTTGGTGGATTATCAAACTGATAGTATTCGTTTATTAGGACAATTAAACACCATTCAATCTCTGGAAATTGAATTGAACAGGCTATTGAATAATGATCTGGAACATTCCTTTGAACTTACGGAAAGTGATTTTAGTATTCAACCTTTACCTAGCAAGGATACTTTGTTGACTGCCATCAAGAACAATAATAAACAACTTCAACAAGAGCGACTGCTGGAATTGATCTCAGAAACTACGCAACGATTGGCTAAAGCAGACCGTTATCCGAAAATTGATTTGTTCGGAGGGGCGCAATACACGCATTCTTTTTCGGAAGTAGGATTAGTAGAATCCAGTAGAAATATAGGTCCACTTTTTGGTTTGAACATCAGTTTTAACTTGTACAATGGGGGAGAGACCAAAAGGTTGATTGAAAATGCCGATATCTACAGAGAAAGTGCGCAATTGTCAAGAGAACAAGTCAATCATAATATTGACGCCAATGTATTGGACTTGTATCATCAATATGTTTCGGTAAGTTCTCGTATTGCCTTGGCCAACAACAATATAGAAGCCATGAAAAAGGTATATGAAACCACTTCAGAGCAACTAAAACAAGGTGCGATTAACGGATTTGATTTCAGAACAACACAGTTGAGCCTGCTGAATACAGAACTTACATTGATACAATTACAATTTGCATTAAAAGCTATTGAGATCAATATTAATCGGTTATCCGGGAGTGCCATTGCTGCTTATCTGTAAGGATGATGGCAAGGTGTAATACCTAAAATAAAGGAGCCGGAATAGTAATAATTCTCAATTTTCAGCAAAAGCATTAAAAAACAAAAATGCGCTTTTTTATGAGGGAAATTGATATTAATTTACGTCTTGTTCTAAATAAGAAAACCATCAAAAATTATATATATGAGCGAAATTAAAGCATATGGTGCCGAAGTAGTAGGCGCATCATTAAAAGAGATAGCTATTAAAAGAAGAGATGTATTGGCCAAGGATGTAAAAATTAAGATCATCTATTGCGGTATATGTCATAGCGATATTCATTTTGTTAACAATGATTGGGGTATGTCTGTTTACCCTGTAATTCCCGGACATGAGATCATTGGGAAAGTGGTGGAAGTAGGGAAGGAGGTCACTAAATTTAAGAAAGACGATTGGGTAGGGGTTGGCTGTTTGGTTGATTCTTGTAGAACCTGTGCTTCCTGCAAAGATCACTTGGAGCAATATTGTGAAAATGGTTTTGTGGGAACTTATGGTGGAACTGATAAATATTTAGGTGGACCAACGTTTGGCGGATATTCAGAAATGATAGTAGTTGATGAAGATTTTGTTTTGAGTATTCCTGAAAATTTAGATATAAAAGCTGTGGCTCCTTTGTTGTGCGCCGGTATCACCACTTACTCGCCATTGATGCACTGGAAAGTTAAAAAAGGAGATAAGGTAGGGGTGATCGGGCTAGGTGGCCTAGGACATATGGGCATTAAGTTTGCTCATGCCTTGGGTGCACATGTGGTAATGATTACAACTTCACCCGAAAAAGCACAAGATGCCAAAAAATTAGGCGCTGATGAAGTCTTAATATCGAAAGATGAAAAGGCTATGGAAGCTCAAATGGGAACATTCGATTTTTTATTGAATACCGTTCCGGTTCGTCACGATATCAATCCGTATTTAATGTTGTTGAAACGAGATGCTACTATGGTGATGGTGGGCGCTATTGAACCGATTGATCCGGTACATTCCGGCTTGTTGGTGTTAGGAAGAAAAACTGTTGCCGGTTCATTGATCGGTGGAATAAAAGAAACACAGGAAATGCTCGATTTCTGCGGCAAACATAACATTGTAAGTGATGTGGAAATGATTAATATGCAGGACGTCAATCAAGCATATAAACGAGTGCAAAGTTCTGATGTAAAATACCGATTTGTAATTGAGATGGATTCTCTCCGTCAGTCATAAACCAAAAAAGAATGATCAAAAAAATATTAATTGTGCTGGTAGTTGTATTCGTATTGATACAATTTATCAGGCCGGCTAAG
>JAGQYH010000226.1 GCA_020436175.1 Bacteroidota bacterium | reverse complement strand
AGAGGCATTAAAACACTTCATTTAAGGGTTCAGAGAAGTTGTGAAAACGCAGCAAAAATTGCTGATTTCTTAACTACACATCCTAAAGTTGATAAGGTATATTATCCCGGCTTAAAAGGGCATAAAAATCATGAAATTGCCAAAAAACAGATGGACCTTTTCGGCGGAATGGTTTCATTTAGCCTGAAAGAAGATACGGCAGAAGCGGCTAAGAAAATTCTGACGAATACGAATTTGTTTGCATTGGCAGAGTCATTGGGCGGTGTGGAATCATTAATAGGGCATCCTGCCTCTATGACCCATGCGTCCATACCTAGAGAAGAAAGATTAAAAACTGGTGTAACCGATTCATTGATCAGACTAAGTGTGGGTATTGAAGATGCGGATGATCTGATCGAAGACCTTTCAAAAGCATTAGGATAAAGCATGGCATTGTTGCTCATAGCAATGGCCATTGCTCCCGCAGCAGCCATTATTTGGTTTGTTTACAGTAAGGATGTACATGACAAAGAGCCGATCAATATGCTGATCTTAGCGTTCGGATTAGGCATTTTGAGTATTATTCCTGCTTATATCGGCTATATGATCAGCGGAGATGTTTTCAGTGTTTCCGGTAATCCTTTTATCACGGCCGGCTATGCTTTTGGTGTAGTGGCACTAAGTGAGGAATTCGGTAAGTTTATCTTTTTACGGTATGTCATGTTCAAAAAGAAAGCCTTTAATGAACCCTATGACGGCATCATCTATGCGGTAATGATCAGTATGGGCTTCGCCACTTTTGAGAATTTTATGTATGTGGCAGAAGGCGGTGCAGGAGTGGCTGTTTTTAGAATGTTTACAGCGGTGCCGGCGCATGCTGTTTTTGGCGTAGCCATGGGTTATTGGGTGGGCTTAGCCAAGTTCGACCCCCAAAACAGAAATCAATATTTGGCAAAAGGCTTGCTTTGGGCAGTGATCTTACATGGTGCGTATGATTTTTTCTTAATGCAAACCAATATTCCCGGATTATTTATCTTTTCTTTTATAGGATTATATCAAGCCGTAAAATGGGCAAGAAAAGCCATCAACCAACACAGCGAAATCTCGCCATTTAAAGAAGATGGTTATGACGCATTCGGATAAAATTGAACTATTAGAGCAATATTACCACAAATACAATCAGGTCGGTTTTATTAAAGATGATCCTATTTCCATCCCGCACCGTTTTTCAAAATTACAGGATATAGAGATCAGCGGATTTTTTGCCGCTATGTTTTCATGGGGACAGCGGATTACCATCATCAACAAATGCAATGCTTTACTCGCCATGATGGACGATGCACCTTATCAGTTTATTAGTCAACATCAACCCACCGATTTAAAACCATTTGAATCGTTTAAGCACAGAACCTTCAATGGAACGGATGCGCTCTATTTTATGGCGTTCTTACAAGATTTCTATCAATCTCACCATAGTTTGGAAGAAGCTTTTGTAGGTACCAAGATGAAAGAGATATTGACGCATTTTCACCAACAGTTTTTTGCCCTGGAATTTGCTCCGAAAAGAACTCAGAAACACATTGCCACACCGGCTAGGAATTCCACTTGTAAAAGATTGAATATGTTTTTAAGATGGATGGTAAGAAAAGATAATCAAGGAGTAGATCTGGGAGTTTGGAAAAATATATCCACTCAACAATTGATGATGCCTTTAGATGTCCATGTGGAACGGTCAGCCCGAAAGTTAGGATTGATCAAAAGAAAGCAAAGAGATTGGAAAACGGTGGAGGAATTAACAAAGAACCTTAAGAGGTTTGACCCAAATGATCCAGTCAGATTTGATTATGCATTATTTGGAATGGGATTGGAAAATGCCGACATTTAACTCATGAATTCAGAATTAAATACTCTTCAGAACTCTGTTGTACAATTATTGGTTTCACCTAACGAAGTAGAACCGTTCGATAGCTATGCACACCTTAAAAATTGGTTGATGGAGAATGTTGAGTGGTTGTTAGACAATGATTTTGAGCGTTTATTAAGTGTTTTGTATCGAATTGATGTTTCTGAAGTTAAAGTACGCCGACTGATTGAACAAAATGAAGGAGAAAATGCGGCGGAGATAATTGCGGATCTAATTTTGGAAAGACAGTTACAAAAGATTGAAAGCAGGAAAAAATATTCAACACCCAAAGACAACAAATATTTTGATGATGCGGCAGAGAGATGGGATTAAAAAGTCCTTCACTGTAGGTTGAAACAATAATTATTATGTTAATACGCAACGATTATAGCACACTACTCATCTTATATGGCAATATCTGATTACCTTCGTGTTTAAATCGTATACCGTTGAAAAAGACCCTGATATTTCTGTTACTATTCGTATTTGCGTTTACCTTTAGAAGTATTGGTCAAAAAGGTTTGTATGTTGGTTTTGCCGGCAATGTTGGCGTTTCTGCCATAGGCAATCAAAATCTCTATGGGATGAAATGGAACTATCTTAATAATGATAAGTCCTTTGATCCGGCATACAAAATAACCATGGGTTATGGAGCGAATGCCAAATTGGGATACAACTTTACCCCGCCAATCGGAATGCAATTGGAAGTTGGCTATCAAAGTAGAGGACAGAAGTATGAAGACACAGACGGCAGAGAGGTAACGCACACCAAAGATATTTCCCTCAATTACATTACAACAGGCGTTTACTTTAGATATACCAGTATTTTCAGAAGGAATTATTATAAGAAAGAACAAAAGGTAAGGCTGGCCATTACCGTAGGACCTCAATTTAATGTGCTGCTTTCAGCCGATCAAACGTACAGCTTATCGGGAGAGATTTTAAATGTTTTGGGGTTGGATTTAACCGATATAGATTATCCATCTTCCAACCCTCCGGCATGGACCAGCGATTATGATTTCTCTAATGATGCAGACGACAAGGCACTTTTCAGAAATTACGATATTGGTCTGCTCGCCAGAATTGGAGTTGATTTTTATCCTAAGAAATGGTTTTTTATTTCACCAACGATAACGTCTTATTTAAGTTTAACCGACATCAATGATAAAGACTTCACTGTACACTCCGGCTATGGTCAAAGTAGAAACTTTTCGATGGGCTTTGAACTGGGTTTTGGATTTTACATGAATAAGGAATAGCTAAAAATCCTTTTTCTTTAGTTTGTTGTGATAATCTTTCACCAGCATCAAACTGGCGGAACCATACCAAGGTTTCAATTCCATTACCAGACTACCGGCTTGTATGGCGGGGTCGCTTTCCGTTAATGCTTTTGCTTCTTCCATCGTTTCTACATTAAAAATGTAGATGCCCCGAAGTTCACCTTCATCCAAAAATGGACCGGCTACCACTAATTTACCTTCCTCAGCCAGCCTACCGATATTGTCTAGATGCGCTTTTTGCAAAGCAATTGCCTCTTCTTCACTTCTTTCTCTATTGGGTCCGGCTTTTAAGAAGGCCACAACATACTTTTTCATGCCGTAATCGTCTGCGCCAACAGATTGAGCCAAGCTTTTATCGTATTTGGTATTCATTTCAGAAGTATTATTGTTCGCTTCTTCACAAGACAAAAATAAACATGTGAAACAAACGATTACAGTTATAAATTTCATGCTGTCAATTTATCTCTAAAGTAAATATTTGACAGAAAACAGCCTACTAATTTTAATTTTATCATGCTTTCCACAAAATGTTATTGAAATCTATCATAATATAAGAACAATTTGATTTTCTTTGCTCCAAATTAAAGCTCAGACAACGTTTAATATCATTATATAGTATAACAGTAAAGGCTTAAGTCTACATGATAATAGGTTAAAAGTTGTATCAATGTACTGATGTTTGTGTAGAATTGGTTGCAATAACTAAAGCACAAAAGGAATGATTGTTGTATTGGCTTAAGGAAATGAGAAATTTTGCTGTAATACTGTTATGTAGTTTAGCAACTGTTGCCGTTGGGCAAGATACTATTCCATTGAGTAATGATTATCCTTTTAGGGATG
>JAGQYH010000225.1 GCA_020436175.1 Bacteroidota bacterium | reverse complement strand
TCAGGAATGGTTCCCAACACCACTACTCTGGCACATTTTAAGGTAGATCTCATAATAGGTTGAAAGAAGTTATAGATTTCTTTCAGATCATCACTTTGTTTGATACCGGTTGCATCAAACACAATGGCCTTCACTTTATACGATGGTTTTGTTTCCCAAGTGTGAAAGTTAACTCCGGCATTTAACAAGACTCTGGAAGCTTCACTGTAATTCCTATCTGTTTTATTGATCAAAACCGGTTGTGATACCGTTTTTAACATATTTGCTACGGTTGGCATTAATCTTCCACCATCGGAAGTGCCTACCATTACTGACCCGGTAACAAATTCCTGACCTTCATGATATCGTTCCAACACTGTTGGATTAGGCAAGCCTACTTGTTTAGCAATTTTCTGACCTACCGGTGAATTAACGAAGGATAAATACTGATCTGACATAATTTAGATTTTAGATTTATGAATCAAGACATAAGCCAAAAACTTACATCTCCTAACTGTTCAATACATTAAATAATATTTCAAAGTTACGAAGTAGAAAACATCAATCGTTTAATTAAAAATTAAATGCATGCATTGTAAATGTGAATTTTTTCCATCATTCGCTGCGCTCAGATTGGGATATATGGATGTTTGGATTTGTGGATATTTGGATAACCCACTATTTCTAAAAAATTTATTTAAAATAGAAAGATCCAAGACAAACGAAATTATAACGGACGTCCCAAAGCGTCGTAAATTTTGATAGGTTCAAACTTATTCATTGGTTTAAAATCCTCCTTAAACATATTCCAAATGGCATGTTGAATTCTGGTTCCATCCTTGCGCCTTTTAATATGTGTGATGACTCCACCCGGCTGAAAGTTCAACTTTTTGGGAATTTTTTCACTGGCTTGATTGAGCACATCATTTCTGATCTCCACCTTTTTTGCATCCATATGTTCAAAGGCAACTTTGGTTAAGGCATACGAAATCTCGGTGGCGAATCCCTGATTGATATGATCTACTCCGATCCAATATCCTACTTCGAGGATATCTTTTCCTCTTCTGGTGTGTAATCCGGTTGAACCAATCAACTGCCCGGATTTTAAGAAGGCACCGTAAATAAAATCTTCGTTTTTGTAAAAATCACCAATCCAAGTTCTGAGCAGAATGGTCCGCTCATTTAAGCTTATTGGCTCTTGATCTGCCCAAGGCATAAAAGGGAGCAAATGATCAATGCTTGAATCTACCAACTCCTTTAAGGCAACAGCATCCGAAATATGGTAACACCTAATGAAGAGGCGTTCCGTTTCAATTTTAAATGCGTTGTTTTGGAACATTGAGACCATTATTTGTTACAGAATTACTCCTAACAAGTAGAATAATTCTAAAATTAAGGTAAACAATTTTGGCAATCAATTCGCCTTAATCCTCCAAAGCAGCTACACCCGGCAAGGTCTTTCCTTCAAAATACTCCAACATGGCGCCACCACCGGTAGACACATAACTTACTTTATCATCATAACCCAATTGATTGATCGCGGCTACTGAGTCGCCACCGCCCACCAAAGAAAAAGCACCGTTGGCAGTTGCTTCTGCTATGGCATGGGCAATATCTTCGGTGCCGATCTTAAAGTTGTCCATTTCAAAAACGCCCATCGGACCGTTCCATAAAATGGTTTTAGAGTTTTTGATGATTTCCGAGAATTCACGAATGGCTTTGGCTCCGATATCTAAGCCCATCCAACCTGCGGGAATATCATCACTGGGTACCGACTTTTGTTCTGCATCATTACTGAAACGGTCAGCCGCCAATGAATCAATAGGAAGAATGACATTAGCCTTGCATGTTTTAGTAGCTTCCAAAACTTCTTTGGCAGTTTCTAATTTATCATCTTCCACCAAAGAGTTGCCTACATTTCCGCCCATTGCCTTAAAAAAGGTATAGGCCATGCCTCCACCAATTAAAATATTGTCCGCTCTATCCAACATGTTCTTGATGATATCAATTTTGGTAGATACCTTGGCTCCTCCAATAATCGCCGTAAATGGTGCTTCTGAATTCTTAATCACTTTTTGGGCATTCTCCAATTCTGCCGCCATCAGTTTCCCAAAACATCTTTTATCTTTTTCAAAAAAATTGGCAATGGTAGCGGTAGAAGCATGTGCTCTATGCGCCGTTCCGAAGGCATCATTCACATAAATATCACCGTGTTTGGCTAACTTTTCGGCAAAGCTTTCATCTCCTTTTTCTTCTTCTTTATAAAATCTAAGGTTCTCCAAAAGCAATACATCACCACTTAACAAATTTGATGATAAACGGAAAGCTTCTTCACCGATACAATTCTCCGCAAACTGTACGTCTCTATTTAAAATATCTGCTAATGGTCCTACTAAATGTCTTAATGAAAATTGATCTTCCGGTCCATTTTTGGGTCGGCCTAAGTGAGACATTAATACTACCGCTCCGCCATTGGCTAAGATATAATTAATGGTTGGCAAAGATCTTCTGATCCGGGTGTCATCGGTTACCTCCAACTTGTCGTTTAAAGGCACGTTAAAATCAACTCTGATGAGCGCTCGCTCTTCTTCAAAATCAATGTCTGTAATTTTCATTTTTTGGTTTCTAATTAGTTTTTAAAACATCAATGCTAAATTGCGCACTAAAGATATTCTATTTTACAAAGAGCAACTGATGGAAATAATTTTATTGAACAACATTTTATCTTATAAAATACTATCGTTCACCTCATTTTGATGAGCGCAATAGCAAAGGTTGATAACCTACTACAGATTAACTACTTTTAAAACGAGATCACACAATCTATTGGCATAGCCATACTCATTATCATACCATCCCACTATTTTCACATGTTTTCCCATCACCGTTGTTAATGCTGCATCAAAAATACAGCTATGAGTATTGTGAACAATATCCCAAGAAACGATAGGATCTTCCGTGTATTCGATGATATTCTTAAAAGCCTTATCGGCTGCTTTTTTGAAAGCCTTATTGATCACTTCCACGCTTACTTCCTTATTCACATTAGCATATAATTCTGTCAATGAACCGGTAATTACAGGGACTCTCACAGCACCGCCTTGCAACTTGCCTTCCATTTCGGGCATTACTTTGATAACGGTAGAGGTCGCACCTGATGAAGTAGGTACGATATTCACGGCAGCTGCCCGACCACGTCTCAGATCTTTTCTATGAATACTATCCTGCAATTTTTGATTACCGGTATAAGCATGGATGGTGGACATGAAAGCACTTTCAATGCCACAAAGATCATGAAGTACTTTTACCATCGGCGCCAGACAATTGGTGGTACAAGACGCATTGCTCAGCAGAACATCAGTAGAAACGATATCCTTTTCATTGACACCCAGCACAACGGTTTTTATATCATCCTTCGGAGGCGCAGAAAGCAGTACTTTTTTCGCTCCGGCAGTAAGGTGTTTTTCAGCGTCCTCTTTCTTCAAGAAGAATCCTGTGCATTCTAATACTACATCCACTTTCATGGCTTTCCAGGGAAGTTTTTCAGGATCCTTTTCAGCCGAACATGGAATGGCTACTCCATCAATAAATATATTTTTCTTATCGGCTTTCACCTCTCTTTCCCACTTGCGTTGAGCCGTATCATATTTTAACAGATAGGCTAAAGTATCATTGGCTGCCAGATCGTTGATACCGACAATCTCTACCTGATCATTGTCAAATAAAATTCTACATGCTAACCGCCCTATTCTTCCTAATCCATTGATCGCTATTCTTGGTTTTCCCATTGTCATTTATTAAGCCACAAAGGTAGTTTTTAATAAAAACAAATTCTAAAAAATCAAAAATTCAAACTTTACTTAATAAATGGTTATTCAAGATTGAAAATGAAGTTATTGATTAAAATTCGGGGCATAAAATTGAAGAAGGATTACATATTTTTCTTAGGTGTTCTTTTCGGGTAATTTTAAACTGAAAAGTAAACTCCATTCCTCCTCTATTTTCAGAAACAGAACGACTGGAAATATTA
>JAGQYH010000224.1 GCA_020436175.1 Bacteroidota bacterium | reverse complement strand
TCCCGAAGAACATAAACGATTGATGGTTTCTCCCGGCACAGTAAAAGGCAATCCGGCCAATAGTGCCGCCATTCTGGCTACATTTCTATTGTCTTCTCCCGCCTGATTGTGGCAACCCAAAATGACATCATCAATTTTTTCTACCGGAACAGTCGGATTTCTTTCGATCAATGCTTTTATGGTTAAAGCCGCCAGATCGTCCGTTCTGATAGACGCTAAACTGCCCACATATTTTCCAAAGGCACTACGCACGGCATCTACAATGTATGCTTCTTTCATGGGTATATTTCTGTTTTTAATGGTCAGATGGTATTCGCCAACGAAAATGGCTCATTTCATCGATCGATTTTAGATTTTGAAATAAGGATGACCGCTAAGGCCATATACTGAAGCTATAAATGTACAGTTTGTAGCCGATTATCATTCATATTCTATCGTTACTTCATCTATATATAAAGTAGATCCGACAGCACCGTTGGCATCATCGGCATCATCGCTGGAAGCAAAATAAATGACTACCTGATCAGGTGTTTCCGTTGTAAAATACTCCAAATTAAGCTCAAACCGAGCATACTCCTCCATGATGGCATTGGAAGTAAAACGCGCCCAGGAAATGGTATCTAATTCGGTATAGATCTCATCGCATTCATTTGTTTTTTGACGGCACTTACGGGTAAAAGCATAAATGCCGCAGGAATCGCCATCCACGGAAATATATCTGTAATATCCGCTCACTTTTTTAATCCTTTTATTGAAAGGTTTGCCAAATTTTAATGAGCTGTTGGGATCGTTTAATTCTGTTGTAAATGCACCAATGGACAAAGCGCCACCGGCAATGGGAAGAAGATCAGATAATGGCTCTTTTACGGCACGGGTCGTTAATTTGGCTGCAAAACCTTCCGGGTTGTATGCCTCTTCACCGGATACTCTTTCCACGACAGCACCGCCTTCAAAAAGATCTATGGCTTCATTGGGTGTCACCCAAAAAGATGTGGGTTCTGGCACATAATAATCTCCGACCGTTCTGTACTTCCAATCGTCGAAAGAAGTATTCGGAATAGTAGTAAAACTAGGCACTTCCACACGACAAACTCGTACCGCATCGTCGCAAACTATTGCGGCTTCTTCACAACTTAGCAGGAACAGCATTATTAATGCAATCACCGATGTACACATCATCTTATTCATGGAAAGTAAGATAAGGATTATTCAAAATTAAATCAAAGAAATTAACCGCAAGCACAAAGAAACAGGGTCGACCTAATTCTTGTAAATCCATGCAGACGGGTCGGTTTTTGTCCGACCTTTCCAAATCTCCAAATGCACTTCTGTGATGCCATCGTCGTCGGAATAAGCCGTTCCGATCACTTGTTTGGTGTCTACCATAGCGCCTTTAGAAACATGCACTTTACCTAATCCGGTATATACCGAGAAGTAATCGCCGTGTTTTATGATCACCGCATTCTTAAAAGTGGGGTTGCTCATCACGGTTACTACCTCGCCTTTAAAAACGGCTCTAACCGTAGCTTCGTCGCTGGTTCTGATGTTGATTCCGGTATTGTTGACCTGGATATTCTTCAATTCAGGATGCGGATAGGTACCAAAGCCTTTTGAAACATATCCTTTTTCCACTGGCCATGGCAATTTACCTTTATTGGAATAGAAATCCTTGGACAATTGTGCTAATACAGGATCCGGCATACTGGGTAATCCATCGCTGGTTTTGGGCTTTCTTGCCGCCTCTGCCGCAGCAATCTCTCTTTCAATGATCAACTTGATCTCCCGATCTAATTTAGCTCTTTCGCTTGCCTTTTTCTTGATGTCGCTTTGGTATTTCTTTTCATCTTTTCTCAATGTAGCAATGGCATTATTGATGGATTGTTTTTCTTCGTCCAAACTGGCCAGCTGAAGTTTTTCTTCCGCCAATAGAACAACCTTTTCTTCCCTCATTTTTTCCAATTCAGCGATCTTCTCTTTCACCGCCTGACTGGCTTTCTGGATTTCCCGGGCTTGATCTTTTCTTTTAGAGCTGATTTTCTTGATATAATTCAATCTACGAACTGCCTGATTAAAGCTCTCTGCGCCTAAAATGAAAAGGAACTGCTGACTCGCTTTTTGGTATTTATAAGCGTTGACAATAGATTCAGCATAATTTGCTTTCAATTTATCCAACTGATTTTTTAGGTTTTGAACTTCTGTTTTGTTGGTCGAGATCTGTCTATCAATCGCCTTTGTTTCCGCATTCAAATTATTGATCAGCGATTCTCTAAGTGATATCTTTCTTTTTAAAGCAGTAAGATCACTAAGATTCGTGTTAACGCTTTTCTTCGTATTACTCAATAGGCGTTCCGTGTATCGAATCTCTTCCAGAATCTTAGCTCGCTTGTTTTCTAATGCAGTTTTGTCCTGTGCTAAAGCAGAATGGGAAAAACAAATAAAAAGAAAAATGAGCGACAGGAAAGTTCTACCGAAGGAACTGGAGCGGTATGTACTTATATTTTTCATTGACATAGAATGGATAGTCCAACTTTTCATTTAAAACTACTTTTTGTGCCGTAGCCTCAATATTTAAGTAATTACTGCCACTAATGATGCTATAAGTCCTCTTATTGGGCCAATTTTTATTATCGATTTGCTGATAATCAGTCAAAGTTACATCGAGGCTTCTTGATTGCAATAGACTAGTTATCAAAAAATGTTGAATACTTAGGCTTTTACGATCCACCTCTGCCTTAGCCATATAATCGTCGTCTTGCAAGCCTAATAAGACAACATCTCCCTTTAAACGCACATCAGGTCTTTTATCTTGTATGGGGAGCATTTTCCCTAAAAAAAGATCTTCAATTTCGTTGAATGTAAGTGGCACCTGACTTAAATTTTCCAGGTTTTCATAGGTGCCGAAATAATACTCCTTTTGCAGTTTATTGATGATCTTGACACTATCCTGCGTGAACAACGCTCTTATTCCTTCAAAACCAAATATGCTGAAGGACATCCAGATCTGTTCATCGTTCTTCCAACGCATATCCGCGTTAAATGACTTGGTATCGCCATTGAGATCTGCTTTAATTTTAAACCGTGCTTTCAATTCATCGAACTGCAAATGCAAAGTATCCATCATGCTTACGACATCCTTTGCCTTTACATTTTCATAGTTGCTGGTTTCAATGATATTCCTGTTACACGAGCTGACAGCGAGTGCAAGCAACAATACCATCATTGTTTGGCTTAAATATTTGAAAAATTGTTGCGCCGGCATGACTATTTGATTAAAGCTTTGTTTTTAATCTTTTGCTCCAAAATCTCTTTATCTCCACCGGCATCCAACGCTTTTTGCCATTGAATCAAAGCATTTTCCAGCTCGCCCAATTTAAACAGAATGTCGCCGTAATGCTCGAGTAACACCGGCCTGTCTTCTCCATCTTTCGACATATTGGTAATGGCCTTCTCTATCCATTCTTTGGCCATTTCATACTTGCCTTCTGCAAACAAGATCCATGCATAGGTATCTAAAAAGGAAGAATTGTTCTCGACCAGCATATTGGATCGCTTACTCATTTTCTCCGCCTTTTCCAGGTTTTCATTTCTAAGCGATAGATAATAAGCATAATTGTTTAGGGTATAGGCATCGTTGGGATTGATCACCAATACTTCGTCATAGCAACTGTCTGATTTAACATAATTGCCCAATTCATTATAGGCGTCGCCCAGTGAAGATAAAATTTGAGCCACAGCCTGTGGGTTGGGAATGTCCATTTTTAAAGCCGTTTCATACTTTTTTGCGGCACATTGGTAATCCTTCATTTGAGCACAGGCGGCACCGGAATAAAAATACGGCGTGGCATCGTCCGGAAATTTTTCAGCTCCTTTATCTGCAAATTCCAATAAAGATGGATAGTCTTTTTCTCGTACAAAAAGATCAAAAAGTTGTAGCCAAACGGTTAATGGACTTTCCTCAAATGCGGCTGCTTTTTTATAGGCTTCAATGGCTTCTTCCTTTCGATCGATATTGTATAAGACATCTGCATAAGCAGTGGCAGCTTTGGCATCATCAGGGTGAGTATTTTTGATCA
>JAGQYH010000223.1 GCA_020436175.1 Bacteroidota bacterium | reverse complement strand
ATGGAATAAATCATTAATGCTGTATGGCCATGTTGCACCTGATCACCGTTTTTATCGATTGTAAATTCAATTTCTCCGTTGTTATTTTGAACGTTGGAAACATCTACAAATTCACCAATTGGAGCTGAGCCGTCAAAGCCTTTGGCAATCTCCCAAGGGAGACCTTTAGCCTTTTGTTGGGCCTGTATATCTCTTGCGGTAAGATCAAAACCTATGGTGACTTCCCGGTAATAATTCTTTGAAAATTTAGATTGAATACTCTTGCCATTTTTACTGATCTTAACCACTAGTTCACCTTCGTAATGTAGGTCTTTCGTGAAATCGGGAAAATAAAAAGGCTTATTATTTTTGATCAGCGCGGTCGGTGGTTTCATAAAAATTACCGGATTGTCGGGCACTTCATTACCTAACTCTTGGGCATGTTCAACGTAATTTCTACCAATACAAAATATTTTCATTGACCTATTTATTATTGAAATTGTTCATGGTATGTGCCAAGCCTATGCTACAAAACGACTTAATGGCATTCCCGGCCTGCAGTATTCTTTCCGGCAAGGCTTCCAATTCTTTGCCTTCCCACTTGCCTAACACAAATCTTATTTGTTGGCCGCTATGGAAATCGTTTCCGATACCAAACCGCAACCTGGCGTAGTTAGTTGTTTGCAATTCTTGCTGAATGTCTTTCAAACCATTATGACCGGCATCACTGCCTTTGCCGCGAATTCGCAATGCTCCGAAAGGCAAAGCAAGATCATCGACAATGACTAAAAGGTTTTTAACATCAATCTTCTCCTTCTCCATCCAATAACGCACTGCTTTACCGCTTAGATTCATGTAGGTCGTTGGTTTGATCAAGATGATGTTTCTTCCCTTATACTTAAAATCAGCGCGCAAAGCCAGTTTATCCAATTCGAATTTAGCGTCAAATTCATTGGCCAATTCTTCCACAACATTAAACCCGATATTATGTCTGGTATCCACATAAGTATCGCCAATATTACCTAATCCAACAACTAAAAATTTCATACCTAATCAAAAAATCAAAAGGATAAAAAAAGAGGCTTCTAAGAAGCCTCCAAATTTATTATAATTAATTGTGTTCACCAATTCATGATAAACACCTGCATCATTGACTATTCTTCTGCAGCAGCTTCTGCTCCTTCTTCAACTTCCTCGCCTTCTTCTTCATCACTTCCAGTATCTAAAGATCCTGCACTTCTTAAGCTTCTTGGGATTTCAACAGCGGCAATTGGAATACCCGGAGCATTCATGATCTGCATACCTGTTTCTCCAATATCTCTCACTTTAAAAGACTGTCCTAATTTAAGTTTTGAAACATTAATCTCAATTTTATCCTTTAAATTCTCAGGAGTAGTTTTTACGATTAATTTTCTAACATTGATCAACAGTTTACCTCCGGTTTTAACACCTTCTGCAGTTCCTACCGCTCTAACCGGCACTTCAGTTCTAATAACAGTTCCAGGCACTAACTCCTGAAAATCAATATGAAGTATCGCATCTGTGATCGGGTGAAATTGAATATCCTTCACAATAGCTTTATGTGTTTTACCTTCAATGTTTAGTTCAGCCACATAAAAATTAGGCGTATAAATAATATCCTTAACTGCTTTTCTATCAGCAGAAAAGTGAATATTTTCTTCTCCTCCGTAAAGTTCACAAGGAATGGCATCTTGCTTTCTTAGTGCTTTGGTGGCCTTTTTCCCAATGTCAGATCTTACATTTCCTTCGATTGCAATTGTTTCCATGACTATTTTTTATTTTTTAATTACAAATAATTTATTGATTGATTTAAACTCGTGGGCATTTCTAATCGCTTTTGCAAATAAAGACGCTGACGATAATACTTTTATTTTACTACAGTTATGATTCTTTGGAATGGTATCACAAACCACCAATTCCAATAATTTAGATTCCTCAATTTTCTGAATGGCACTTCCCGACAATAATGGATGTGTGATTAAAGCTCTAACACTTTTAGCACCTTTATCCATAATGATATTAGCCGCCGTTGTAAGTGTATTTCCGGTATCAATGATATCATCCACTAAAATTACATTCTTTCCTTCTACCTCACCGATTACTCTCATGGAGGCAATTTCATTGGCTGTTTTTCGGTATTTATCACAAATCACCATTTCGGTATCAAAATGCAAAGCATAGCTTCTCGCTCTCTTGGTACTGCCAACATCAGGGGAAGCAAAGATGACATTGTCCATCTTCAATTCCTTCACATACTTTAAAAATATACCCGCCGCATCCAAGTGATCCACCGGAATATCGAAAAATCCTTGAATTTGTGGGGCGTGCAAATCCATTGTCATGATCCTTGTAGCGCCGGCAGCGGTTAACAAATTGGCCACCAACTTAGCACCAATAGCTACCCTAGGCTTATCCTTTCTGTCTTGTCTTGCCATACCGAAATAAGGCATCACAGCAATAATATGTCCGGCTGAAGCTCTTTTTGCTGCATCTATCAATAACAACAATTCCATTAAATTGTCAGATGGAGCAAATGTAGATTGAATGATAAAAACATAAGACCCTCTTACTGACTCTTGAATAACGGGCTCAAATTCACCATCGCTAAATTTCTGAACTTCCATAGCCGTTAAATCCTGCCCATACACATCTGCAATGCGTTCTGCAAGATTACGAGTGGCTCGTCCGGAAATCAATTTAACATCTTGGTAGCCCATAAATTATAATAAGCCCTTTTTTAGGAGGTGCAAAGATAAGTTTTTTAAATATGATATTTTGGTGCTACGGTTAAATTATATTTATGAAATCGACAGTTCCGGCAATTTTCTTTCATTCAACCGCTGCTTTAAAGATAAAATACTCTGTCCAATTCAGAAAACACCGAATTAAAAATGATTTTCGAAAATCTGCTATGGCTATTTTGACTTGACAGTTGGCTTGAAAATCCAAGTATGATGCCTTTTTGTCATTTAATAGGATAGATAATGTCAGCCACTAACCTTTTATTGTGCCATTTTTTCCTAATATCTATGAATAAATGCGTTGGCATATACATTGATATTTACTTGTCAGATTATAAAAAGCAAAACGTAATAATATGAGTAAAATAATTGGAATTGATTTAGGAACAACGAATTCATGTGTTGCCGTAATGGAAGGAAATGAGCCCGTTGTTATTCCTACAGAAGAAGGGAGAAGAACCCTACCCTCTATTGTCGGATTCTTAGACAATGGAGAGCGAAAAATTGGTGATCCGGCTAAAAGGCAGGCGATTACCAACCCAACCAATACGGTTTCCTCAGTAAAGAGATTTATGGGTAAGCGTTTCTCTGATTTAAAAGGAGAAGCAGAAAAAGTGCCTTACAAAGTAGTGAAAGGAGATAATGATACCGTTAGAGTTAAAATTAACGACAGACTTTATACGCCTCAAGAAATTTCTGCCATGATCTTACAGAAAGCGAAGAAAACGGCTGAGGATTATTTAGGAACTGAAGTTAAAGGAGTAGTGATTACTGTTCCGGCTTACTTTAATGATTCAGAAAGACAAGCTACTAAAGAAGCCGGTCAGATTGCAGGATTAGAAGTAAAAAGGATCATTAACGAACCTACTGCGGCTGCTTTGGCATATGGTTTAGACAAAAAGACACAAGATCTTAAAATTGCCGTTTACGATTTAGGTGGTGGAACATTTGATATTTCCATTCTTGAATTAGGTGATGGTGTTTTTGAAGTAAAATCTACCAATGGTGATGTTCACTTAGGTGGTGATGATTTTGACCATACCATCATTACTTGGTTGGCCGATGAGTTTCAAAAAGAAGAGAACATGGATCTTAGAAAAGACCCTATGGCACTTCAAAGATTGAAAGAAGCTGCTGAGAAAGCTAAGATCGAATTGTCAAGTTCTACTGAAACAGAGATCAACTTACCTTATATCACAGCGGTGGATGGTGTTCCAAAGCACTTGGTAAAGAAATTAACCAGAGCCAAATTTGAGCAGTTAATCGACACTTTAGTGACCAGAACACTTGATCCTTGTAAGCAAGCATTAAAAGATGCCGGATTGAGTATCAGTGAAATTAATGAGGTGA
>JAGQYH010000222.1 GCA_020436175.1 Bacteroidota bacterium | reverse complement strand
ACCGGCATTGTAGATTTTCCGGAAGGTACCATCATTATTAAAAACTTCTCTTCTTTGGATGATAACGACAATCCATTACGTTTAGAAACGAGATTACTGGTGCTTGATCCGTTTGACAGTAAATGGAAGGTGATGGCATATTTATGGAACGATCAGCAAACGGAAGCTACCAAACACATCACCGGTAAGAATATATCCATCAAAGTAAGAGATAATTCCGGCGACTTGCTGACTACCAACTACCATGTACCCAATACCAACGATTGTAAAAGATGTCATGTAAAGAATGGTGTATTAACTCCGATTGGACCAAAGATCAGAGCGTTGAATTTTGTACCACAAGGAGAGACGCTAACCCAATTAGAAAAGTGGGACAGTCAAGGTGTTTTAACCGGATTGCCGGGCAGTGGGATTCCGGTATTGCCCAATTGGTTAGACGATACTAATTTTTCTTTGGATGAAAGAGCCAGAGCTTATTTAGATGAAAATTGTGCCCACTGCCATACCCAAGGTGGAGATGCTTTTAACACGGGTTTGTTCCTTGAATACGAGCAAACGGATAGCGCCAAGTTAGGCTTTTTCAAAATTCCGGTTTCTGCCGGTCCGGGTTCCGGTGGATTGACCTACGATGTGGTTCCCGGAAATGCCGATGAGTCAATACTTTTATTTAGAATGAATAGCACACAAACCGGAGTGGCTATGCCGGAACTGGCCCGATCGTTGGTACATGAAGAAGGTGTTGCCCTTATCCGAGAATGGATTAATAGTTTCTAATAATTGAACAAAACACGTATAGAAAGGTCGGCAATTTTGTCGGCCTTTTGTTTTTGTAAGTTAGACTACCTAAAAACAGGTCTATGTCTAGTGCTAGTATGACTTAAATCACAGCAATTAAATAAGTAGTTTTCAACTGCCTTCCATCTCTGTTTTATATTTCTAACCGAATTACAATTCTGTCTTTCCCGTTAGAGTCTCTCGTGTTCCTCCGCTAAAGCTTGAGCGACTCGCGGAATAGGACACTGATGGCATTTTGTCAATGCATTTTAACCTATTCCATTTTCCACAAAATTTCGCTGTGTTAATAACGTAATTATTATTGATTATCAACTACTTACAATAATTCTTCACACAAAAAATGGGCAAACCAACAATAAATACTGATCTATTAACATTTTAAGGGTGTCATAAAGTGGGATTGAGTGTCAAAATGTGGGAATAATTTTCTAATTTTATGTCACTTATCGCACCAAACGGTTATGAGTCACTTTTTAGGAGAACATAAAGTCAAAGTGGATAGCAAAGGAAGGATCAAACTTCCTTCATCCTTAAAGCAGCAGATGAACCCTGAAGCGCAGGGTAAGTTTGTCGTGAATAGAGGTTTTGAAGGTTGTTTGGAGTTGTATCCCTTGGATGTTTGGATCAGATATAGAAATGTACTGCAGAAGAAAGTAAACAAATTCAATCCGAAGCATCGGTTGTTCATCAGAAGATTTATCAGTGGTGCTTCTGAATTGGTATTGGATGCGGCAGACCGATTGAATTTTCCAAATCATCTACTTAAAGAAATAGAAGTAGATGGAGAAGCTTACCTGACACCCGGACAGGATACGATCGAATTGTGGAGTGTCAAAAAATACGAAGAGAATGTATTGGGTATGGATGCCGATACATATGAGGATCTGGCCAATGATGTGCTGGGCGATATCAATTTGTGGGACGATAATCAGCCGGGATAATGGAATATCATATTCCTGTAATGCTGAAAGAGTGTATGGATGGATTGCAAATAGTGGCTGATGGAATATATGTGGATGCAACTTTTGGCGGTGGAGGACACAGCAGGGAAATTATAAAGCATTTGGGAGAGAAGGGCAGGTTGTACGGGTTGGACAGAGATGATGATGCCTTCGAAAATACAATAAACGACAAAAGATTTAAACTCATCAAAACGAATTACAAAAATATCAAGCGGTTCTTAAGACTCGAAGGAGTGACCAAAGTAGACGGCATTTTGGCTGATCTAGGTGTTTCTTCTCATCAGTTGGATATTCCGGAACGCGGCTTTTCATTTCGTTACGATGAGCGATTGGATATGAGGATGAATCAACAACAACCGATTGGTGCATTTGAAGTGGTGAATTCATACAGTGCTAATAAGTTGCAATACATTTTTAGCGAGTACGGAGAAGTTAGAAATGCCAGAACATTGGCTCGTCAAATCGTAGACGCCAGAAAGGAGGGCGCAATTGAAACTACTGGACAGTTGTTGGAGGTTATCAAAAGCTGCATTAGGGGTCAGGAGAACAAGTATCTGGCTAAAGTGTTTCAAGCTATTCGAATTGAAGTGAATGAGGAGTTGGACTCGCTGAAGGATTTTATTGAGCAGTCAACAGAAATATTAAAAAAAGGTGGTCGGTTGGTGATCATGTCTTATCATTCTTTAGAAGATAGATTGGTAAAAAACTACTTCAAAAAAGGTGTTTTTGAAGGAGAGCCGGAAACGGATTTGTATGGTCATTATCGACATGCGCTTGAAATGGTAAATAAAAAGCCAATCGAGGCAAATGATGATGAAGTGAAGCAAAACCCAAGATCAAGAAGTGCCAAATTGAGAATTGCAGAGAAAATATAATGGAAAAAGAGGAACAACATACGATGGAAGAAATGCCTGCCAAGAGATGGATCGAGCAGTTGTTGGATGTTTTGGGTATTTCCGAATGGGTGAACTATTCCAAAGTGGTTCAAAATGGATTGTTCATCTTTTTCTTGGTCATTATTGGGCTTTTCTATGTGGCCAATACGCACTATGCTGAAAGTACAGTAAGAAAGATCGATAAAAAGGAAAAGGAATTGCAGGAGCTGAGATGGGAATATATGACTTTAAAATCCAATTTGATGTACGACCGAAAACAGTCGGAATTGGCAGGTAAGCTCATTGAATCAGGATTGATAGAATTAGATAAACCGCCACATAAAATAGTTGTAGAGAAGCGTGAATATTAAAAAGATCATATTATACAGAGTGTATGGGATTTTCTTCCTAATGACCGTTATGGGTGTCTTGATCATCGGAAAAGGATACAAGATTCAAACAGAAAATAATGGTTATTGGGCAGCTATTGCTGACAGTTTGAGTACGGATTTGGTATCTATTGCTGCTGAAAGAGGCAATATTTACTCCGCTGATGGAGGGTTGTTGGCTACTTCTTTGCCGTACTTCGAATTGCGAATGGATTTGGCATCTCCTGCTATGACTGACCAGATCTTCGATGATAACGTTGATGGTTTAGCCAGAAAAATGGCTGAAAAATTCGGTGATAAATCTCATACGGAATATAAAAGAGCATTGGTAAGAGCTCGTGCACAAGGAAATCGATATTATTTAGTGAAAAGACGAGTGGATTATACCGAGTTGAGTGAGATCAAAGACTGGCCATTATTCAATAAAGGAAAATACAAAGGCGGTTTGATCGTGATAACTAAACAAACACGAAAATTACCTTACGGCCATTTGGCCAGCAGAACCATTGGTTATGTACGTGATAATGCACAATCAATTGGATTGGAGGCAGAGTACGATGAGTATTTGTCGGGCAAAGAGGGCAGAAGGCTGATGCAAAAGATTGCCGGTGGAACTTGGGTGCCTTTAACAGATGAGAATGCTGTGGATCCTCAAAATGGTAAGGATGTTTATACCACTATTGATATCAATCTGCAAGATGTAGCTGAGACAGCGCTCTTAAAATCATTGACCGACAATAATGCTAAGCATGGTTGTGTGGTAGTCATGGAAGTGAAAACCGGTGCCATAAAAGCCATTGCTAATTTAGGATTAAAGTCCGACGGCACTTATGGTGAGATCTATAATTATGCTATTGGCAAAAGAACAGAGCCGGGTTCAACCTTTAAAGCAGCAGCCATGTTGGCCATGTTGGAAGACGGCTTAGTTAGTCCGGATGATACGGTAAATGTGAATCACGGTAGCGCAGTTTTTTACAATCAAAGAATGTATGATGCCGGTGGTTGGACGAAGTATGAGGAGTTGCCGGCTTGGAAAGTATTTGCTACTTCTTCCAATGTGGGGATGGCAAAGTTGGCAAACAATTCCTATAAGAATAACAAACAAAAATTTTACGATAAGCTCAAGCAATACAATTTAACCGAGAAAACCGGAATTC
>JAGQYH010000221.1 GCA_020436175.1 Bacteroidota bacterium | reverse complement strand
AAAGGAAAAATTAAAACTACAAGCCAATTTACCGGATGAAGATTATTGGAATGCATTTCAACATCTCCTCTAAACTTCCTTGCTTACTATAAAATAAATCTTTCCGTTCACAAGCTTTTCTTTAGCTTCGTATAATATATGCTGACAAGCATTGAAAATATTGGCAGCCAAACAATAGGTTGACATATTTATCTTGTATTGAAAGCAAAAATTCGCTATCCCAAACATGACAGGCCTTAAACGCAAGATTGCTGCTATTTGGAAATGGATAAAATCTCATCCATTAAAAACTATTCTACACTTGTTTGGAACAGGTTGTATGGCGATCATCATTTTTCTTTTACTCATTTATATTGGTGCTTTCGGGAAACTGCCGTCAAAAGAAGCCTTGCGGCAGTTTAAAAATCCTGTAGCCAGTACGGTTTACGGATCCAATCAAGAAGTTATTATCCATTATTATATTCAAAATCGCTCCAACGTTGATTCAACAGAGTTAAACAATTATATCAAAGATGCATTAATATCGGTGGAAGATATTCGATTCTACCAACATAAAGGAATTGATTTTAGAAGCTTAGGAAGAGTGCTTTTCAAGTCCATTTTATTGTCCGATAAAGGAAGTGGTGGCGGAAGCACACTCACCCAACAATTAGCCAAAAATGTTTATGGCAGAAAAAATATACCTGTAATCGGCATGTTGGTGAATAAAATCAGGGAGATGATGATTGCCAGTAGAATGGAAAAGATTTACAGTAAAGATGAAATACTACTCCTATATCTGAATACTGTAATGCTTGGCGAAAATCTCTATGGCATTGAGAAAGTTTCGCATCGGTATTTTAATAAACAGCCCAAAGAACTCAACCTGGAAGAATCAGCTTTGATCATAGGTTTGTTAAAAGCGCCGAATGGTTACAACCCTAAAAACTATCCTGAAAAAGCATTGAATCGCAGGAATGTTGTACTAGGGCAAATGTATAAATATGGTAAAATCGATGAAGCTACCTACCTGACCACCATAGATAAAAAGTTAGCACTCAACTATCAGCAACCGAAAAATGCTGCAACCTATGCCGCTTTTTACAAAGACTACCTCAAAGATGAGTTTCAAACATGGGCAAAGAAAAATCCAAAACCCAACGGCTCTATATATGATCTGAACATTGATGGCTTAAAAATATATACCTCCATTCAGCCCAGTATTCAGAGATCCGCCGAAAAAGCAATGAAAGAACATTTGGCTTATCTGCAAACTTTGTTTGATAACAATTGGGATGTGAAACCCACGCAAATGCCACGAGATAGTTTTGTGATGAAACTCATGTTGCAAGACAAATACACGAAGGAGCTAATGGCTCAAAGTAAAACACAGGCTGAGATCAGACAGCAATTCAAAAAGGAAGGCGACAAAAGAATATGGACTTGGGACGGATTCGAAACCGTATCAATGAGTTTTCAGGAATACATCACCTATGAATTAACCCGATTGCATGCCGGTATATTTGCCCTTGACAATAGGACAGGTAAGATCATGGCTTACGTAGGTGGCAATGATTTCAATTATAGTCAGTATGATCAGGTACAAACGCCCCGACAAGTAGGCTCTACATTTAAACCTATCGTTTATTTAGCCGGATTGGAAAGTGGATTACTTCCTTGCGATTTTTATGACAATTCCCTAAAAACGTATCCTCAATATGAAGGATGGAGTCCAAGAAATTCAGATGCTCAATATGATGGAAGTTATTCTATGTGGGGCGCATTGGCCAATTCCATCAATACGATCTCTGCAGAAATTATGATCAAAACCGGTATTCCAAAGGTGATCCAATTATCCAAAAAAATGGGGATTGAGTCCGAACTGCCCAAGGTCCCTTCCTTGGTACTGGGCACTGCCGATATTAGTCTCAACGATATGGTTAGGGCATATGCTTATATTGCCAATGGCGGAGCAAAAATAGATCCCTTTTCCATTTTAAAAATTGAAGATGAACATGGTAAAGTTTTATACGAATCAAAACACTATTCAAAAGCTTTAATGGAAAAACCAGAATCTATTCAAACCATCCAAAAAATGATGCGTGCCGTCGTAACGCAAGGTACGGGTGGAAGATTTCAAGGCTATCATATTCCTTATAATGTAATCGGTAAAACCGGCACCACACAGTACAATGCTGATGGATGGTTCATCGGAAGTTCCCCTGAAATTACCATTGGCACTTGGGTCGGCACCTTAGATAAACGTGTTCATTTTCGATCCGGTACATTAGGAGCAGGAGCCAATACGGCTATGCCTATCGTGGCTCGTATGTTTGCTGATCTAAGTATGTGGCGAACACCCTTTTTGTCAGATTTTCAATATAGTATACCCGATTTTAATTGTGTAGCGCATAGTATTCTACCGGCTGAAGAAGCACAATATATTCCATTGGAAGTTGATTCCTTGCAGCTTCTTCCGGAAGATAGTTTGGCCATTCCTGAAATCGAACAGCTAGATAGTCTACCATAACCTTCCATTTTCTAACTGTTTTATATTAAATTAATGCAGTATAGAATCAATACAATTGACCTTAATGAGTATTAATATCTTCTTTTACGGCTTATTCATGGATATCAATTTTTTATTGAAAAAGGGAATTCATCCCATCCAGTCTAAAAAAGGATATGTAATCGATTATGCTCTAACCATTGGAGATCGTGCCTCATTGATTCCTTGTAAAAGTGAAAGATCCTATGGAATATTGATGACCATTGATGACAATGCCGTTCAAAATCTATACGCTGAGACTAGCGTAGTGGATTATATACCGGAGGAAGTCACGGTGCATACATTTACTAATGAAACGATAAAAGCTATCTGCTACAATTTACCTCTAAAACTAATCACCGGTACTAATCCTTCATATGCTCGTGAACTGTATCGACTATCCACGACATTAGATTTTCCGAAAGATTATTCTGAGAAGATAAGACGAATAGCTGAAACAGAAACCGATAGTCAATAATGAAAAGACTTATGTACTAGCCATCATACTTGAGCTTAGTCACCATGTGAGCTTCTTTATTGTATTAATCACTCTACTTCATACTGCAGAATCAAATGTCAATTTGTAATCAAATTAAATTATATTAGCATATATCAATCTTAATCAAAAACCTTTACTAACATGAAATGGTCTAAAATATTAGCATTCACCATAGGCGGAATCCTACTGTTAATTATTATTGCCCTAAGCTATGTAAAATTTGCATTGCCCAATGTAGGACCGCCACCCAATATCACCATAGAAGGTTCGCCCGATCCAATTGCAAGAGGTGAATATTTAGCCAACAATGTTATGGTATGCATGCAATGTCATTCACAGCGCGATTTCTCCCTTTTCGGAGGCCCAAGTAAACCCGGCACGAGCGGCATTGGTGGTGAACCACATGACCAATCCATGGGATTTCCCGGTAGTTATATCTCAACCAATTTAACACCTTATCATCTTGGTGAATGGACGGATGGTGAAATTTTCAGAGCCATCACATCAGGTGTCAATCGGGATGGAAAAGCACTCTTTCCTATTATGCCTCATCCTAATTTTGGACAATTGGATGAAGAGGACATTAAAGCTGTTATCGCCTATCTACGTACTCTGGAATCGGTTCCATACGATCCTGCTCCTTCCAAATCTGATTTTCCAATGAACTTTATTGTAAACTTCATGCCTAAAAAAGCTACATTGAAGCAAGCTCCTCCCAAAAGCGACCTTGTGGCATATGGTCAATACTTAGTAACTGCCGGATCTTGCAGAAGTTGCCATACCAATCATGACAGTAAAGGAAATCCTTTTGGCCCTGAATTTGGCGGAGGTATGGAGTTTCATTTTCCAGATGGCTCAATCCTAAGAGCATCCAATTTAACGCCTCACAATTCCGGTATTGGCAACTGGACGGCCGAACAGTTTGTAGATCGATTCAAAACCTATTCTGACAGTAGCTATGTCCCACACAAAGTTAATCAGGGAGATTTTCAAACTGTAATGCCTTGGTTTAGTTATACCAACATGACCAAGGAAGATTTGACAGCTATTTATGAATATCTGAAAAGCAACCCTCCGGCAGATAATGTTGTTGAGAAGTTTACACCGGCAGAAATGTAGCACTTCAAAGAGTGCTTGAAGTTATTCTATCATTCCAAAACTTGCTGT
>JAGQYH010000220.1 GCA_020436175.1 Bacteroidota bacterium | reverse complement strand
CCTTTCAGGTTTAACAACGGCATAAATAAAAAAAACTAAATGCAGCAATTCGATCATTTCATTAATGGTAAAAATACTCCTCCTGAAAATGGAGAATATCTAGCCGTCATTAATCCTTGCAATGGACAACAAATTGCATCCATTGCCAGAGGAAATGGTGCCGATGTAGATAAGGCATTGAAAAGTTCTGAAGATGCATTTAAGCCTTGGAGCAAAAAAACCATGGCAGAAAGAGTAGCGCTGCAACATAAAGCGGCAGATGCCATGCGATCCAATATTGAGGATTTGGCACAAACCATTTCAAGTGAATTAGGTCGACCGTTGGAAGGCTGTTATCGCGAAATTGAAAGAAGTGCCGATCTGTTAGATTATTATGCTGAAGAAGCCCTTCGACTCAAAGGCGAAATCCCCATGATGAATGTGGAAGGTGAAAAAGTGCTCATCATTCGTCAACCTATAGGGGTTGTAGTTTCTATCACACCGTTCAATTATCCCATCACTTTATTGGTATTGAAGATCGGTGCAGCATTGGCTGTGGGTTGTACAGTTACTTCCAAACCGGCAGAAGACACACCGCTTTCAACCTTAAAACTAGCCCGATTATTCCATGAAGCTGGTTTTCCTCATGGCGTTTTTAATGTCATAACCGGAAAAGGCAGAGAGATCGGAGATGAATTGGTTGCCCATAAAATTCCCCGAAAGATCACTTTTACCGGTGGTACTTCTGTCGGACAAAGAATTGCAAAAATTGCAGCTGACACTAATAAAAGAGTCACCTTGGAATTAGGGGGTCAGTCACCTGCCATCGTTTGCGAAGATGCTGATATCGCCGAAGCTGCCAAAGCCATTGCAAAACACGCCTTTGCCAACAGCGGTCAGTTTTGCTATCGGGTAAACAGGGTGTATGCACATCAAAATATCTATGACCAATTCATGTCATTATTATGTGCCGAAGTGGAACAATTCAAAGTAGGAGATGTGGCTGATAGGTCTTGCACGCACGGTCCTTTAGTGAATGAAAAGATTTTCAAAACAAGCGATGAACAATCCAAAGATGCCCGATTGAAAGGAGCCGATTTTAAAGTAGGAGGCCATCGTTTATTGGGAGGCATTTATGATAAAGGATATTACTTCGCTCCTACAGTTATTGGCAATACTAGTCACGATATGCAGATCATGACGGAAGAAACTTTCGGTCCCGTATTGGGGGTGATGAAATTTGAATCGCTAGATGATGCCATCAACTTGGCCAATGACAGTATTTTCGGTTTGGCAGCGTATGTATTTTCCAAAGATATAGGTAAATGTATTCAGCTTTCAGAGACATTAGAAGCCGGTTCGGTTTGGGTGAATAAAATACAACGTTCTTATCATCTGGCGCCTTTCGGAGGAGTCAAACAAAGCGGAATGGGCAGAGAAAAATCCGTACATGGATTGGAAGAATACACAGAATTGAAAACCATTTATTTGAATTATTAAGTGTTGAGAGAAAAAGACATAGCAATCTGGAAGGCAGCCAAACCTTATTTGGATGTACGCAACAATGATGAACACACTTTGCATGTTTATACATTGGGTCAACAACTGATTGAACAAGAACCAGAAGCCAATGCCGACATCATTTTGCCATCGATCCTATTACACGATACCGGATGGAAAATGATTCCTCAAGACAAAGTGTTGCAGGCATTTGGCCCCAATAGAAAATATCCGGAATTGCAAAGGCAACACGAACTGGAAAGTGTAAAAATTGCCACCGGGATTCTGGAGAATTTAGGGTATAGCTCCAACGACATTCAACAGATCAATGCTATTATTGACGGGCATGATACCACGGCAGAACAACGATCCATCAACGATGGTATTATGAAAGATGCCGACAAACTATGGCGATATACGCCTCATGGCATCTGTATAATTGCCGAATGGTTCGGCATCGACAATATGGCTGTGATTGATATTTTGGTCAACTTTGTACGCCCACAATTATTAAGAAAAGATTCCGGACATCTGGCCGATAGTCTTATCCGTATTGCCCGATTAAAAGAGAATATGTCAACCTACTTAAATTAGATCCGATTTGAAAAGCAGTTTAGAAAATAAAGTAGTTGTCATTACCGGTGCGGCCGGTGGTTTAGGAGAGGCTTTCGCCAAAAGATTCGCTTCATTCGGTGCTAAAATTGTGGTGGGCGATATCAATTTAGAAAAAGCTCAATTAGTGGCCAATGAACTCGAAACTTCTTTTCAGGTAGAAGTAATTGCCTTAAAAGTTAATGTTACAGATGAAGCCTCCACGCAAGACATGGCATCACAAATTAAAGTAAAATGGGGCAAAGTGGATGTTCTGATCAATAATGCAGCCATTTATAACGGCATTCAAAGAAGTCCCTTTTATGAAATGGAAGTAGATGAATGGGATAGAGTGATGGACGTCAATTTAAAAGGAACATGGCTAACATCAAAATCGCTTTTTGGCTTAATGAAAGTCAATGGTGGATCGATCATTAATATTTCATCTGCAACGTTTATGAGTGGATCTCCTAATTGGTCGCATTATGTTGCTTCCAAAGGCGGTGTTATCGGCTTAACCCGATCGATGGCCAGGGAAATTGGTGATTTTAACATCAATGTGAATGCCGTTGCTCCGGGCTTTACTTTAACCGAAGCCAGCTTATCATTAATGAATAATGCTGCCTCATATGGTGTCAACAGAGGCGCCATCAAAAGAGCTTCTGAATCTGAAGATATTGTTGGTGCAGTTGTATTCTTTGCCTCTGAAGAGGCCAAGTTTATCACCGGACAAACATTAGTGGTAGATGGTGGGAGACAGTTTTTATAATGTTTAAATTATCCAATGTTATAATGACATAATAAATGACAGACAAAGAAATATTTATAGAAAATTTGAAGAATAGAACTAAAGAGTTTGCAGTAAATGTCATAGGTTTTTGTGAAACTTTAAATTCTAGCAGAGCCACTAACGCTATTACTTATCAATTGATAAAATCAGCTACTTCAACTGGTGCTAACTATCGGGCAGCGTGCAATGCTAGATCAAAAAAAGAATTTTTCAGTAAAATCTGTATTGTAGTTGAAGAGATAGACGAATCAAAGTATTGGTTGGAGTTGATACAATCAACAAATTTATCAAAGAAAAAAGAATCACTAAATGGTTTATTAATAGAGGGCAATGAAATAGCAAAAATTATGGGTAAGGCAAAAACCTCTATGTACGAAAAAAATTGAAACATTATAACATTGAAAAAATAAAACAATACAAATGCCAAAAATAACTTACATTAATTTTGAAGGAGAAGCCACTGAACTTGACCTTCCTATCGGACATAGTTTGGTAGAAGGTGCAATACAAAACGACATTGAAGGAATTGTAGCAGAATGTGGAGGATCGTGCATGTGCGCCACTTGCCATTGCTATGTAGATGAAGCTTTTCTTGACAAGTTACCGGAAATGGAAGAAGAGGAAGACGAGATGCTGGAAGATGCTGCCAGTGAAAGAAAAAGCAACAGTCGTTTGGGTTGCCAGATCCGAATGACGGAAGAATTGGATGGTTTAATTGTCAGACTTCCGGAAACCCAAGTATGAGTAAGCAGATCGTCATAGCAGGAGCCGGACAGGCGGCCATACAAACCGCTACCACTTTGAGATCAGAAGGTTTTGAAGGGGATATTCTAATGATCGCTGATGAATTAGATCTACCCTATCAAAAACCACCGCTTTCAAAAGGTTTTTTGATGGATAAACTGCAGGAAAGAAACCTTTTGTTCAAAACAGAGAAATTTTTCGAAGAGAAAAATATTCAACTGGTCTTAGGTGAAAAAGTCACCGAAATATTCCCGGTGAATAAAGCCGTTAAAACCAACACATCAAACGCCTACAATTATGATGCTCTGATTATTGCTACAGGCACCAAAAACAGAATTCTAAATATTCCCGGTCAACAGCTGAAAGGTATCCATTATTTAAGATCTTTAGAGGATGCCAAAGCCTTAAAAGAAAAAATGGCCACTGCTAAAAAGTTGGTGGTAATTGGTGGTGGATTTATAGGTTTGGAAATAGCCGCAGCAGCTAACGAAAAAGGCCTTGATGTAAGTGTTTTGGAAGTGCAAGACCGATTGATGGCCAGAGTATTGCCACCGGTGATCTCTGATGTATTCGAAGCAAAGCACAAAGCAAAAGGC
>JAGQYH010000021.1 GCA_020436175.1 Bacteroidota bacterium | reverse complement strand
CGGCACGTTCAACCACCAATCGAAAAGGAAGATGGGCAGCAAGGTAAAAAAGGTGCAAAAAATAACATGTTTGATCACCGGAATCAGCTTATATTCATTATACACCGATATCGTAGCCAACACGAGAAATGAAATAGGCATTAATGAAAAGAGTAAGAGTTGTTTGGTTAAAAAGGTTAACGAAAGCAATATTCCGGTGACCGCCAAATAAAGTAAAAAGGCTTTTGGTGTTACCTTTTTTGAAAGATTAAATCGGATGATTACAGCAATGATACTCAACAAAAACAACTGGCCTACATTATCAATTTGGCCCCACAAAGCTCCGCCCGCCCAAGTGGAAGGCAATAGTCCTATAACGCCTGCCCATAGTCCGGGAAGACGGACGCCCAATTGTTTCAATATCCAATAAATAACCAAAACATTCAACAGATCGATCATCGTTAAAAAGTAGAGGAATGTAGGCACGTTAAAATGGAAAAGTTTCACAATACCCGCCGAACTTAACAGTCCAATGATGGGATAATTACAAAAGCAATCGGTATTGTAAAGATCTCTGAAATGTTCTGCTTTACCGGCCCAATCCACAAAGGCGTTAACATCATCATGGTGATAAAAATCAGGATACAGCATTCTCAAAACGAGAGAAAATACCGCTCCAAAGATCAATAATACAATATCAAGTCTAAACTTCATTGAGCGGCAAAATACAAAACAGAAAGTTTTGGATAGCTATACAATAGAATTTTATAAACTATTATCTCCTGCTAATCCCAAATCCGACACTGATATTCAACAAAAGCGGTCGCTCGCCGAAAGTCCCGAATTGGTAAATAGATTCTTTATTATCAATGACTTCATACAGCAAGCTAATGTTCAAATTGCCGGCATTCCCAATTGGCGTGCTATATCCACCTCCCAATAACAAGTGGTGTACATTCAAACGGTTATTGATGTCGGCATAGGAAGTTACATAGTAGGGTTCTTTGTTGGCCATTTCGTATTGAGCCATTAGAAAAATTCCCTCCCAAACAGTGAAGCGGCCATACGCCAAAGGACCATAAGTAACGGATTTATAATCAAAAGTCTGATTAGAGTTGTTGTCAAAATAAACATCTTTTTGTCGGTAATAAAGCATTTTAAAACCTACTCCTGCTTCTACAATTCGATTGATCTTGTATCCGAAAGTCGGAGAAGCATCAATAAACAAACCACCACTGCTAAACGACATGGCAAAGTTGCCTCCGATACGGGCATTCTCCCAATTCCATTTTTTTCCACTAGACTCACTGTTGTAATCAAAGGATTCGCGCTCCACTTTTGGCGATCTGTCTTTTTTGCTGTAATCTTCTTCCTGAGCCCATCCCGTAGAGGAAATCAAGATCATTAAGAGACTAATAAAAATTATAGATAATCGCATCGTTTTTTTGGCTTGTTTTATGTGTTATTTATGTTGTGTCCGGAAAATGTATAACTCCAAATACCGGACTCATATTGTAAATTTACGACTTAAAAGCTAGACCCAAATGTTAAAATTAGTCAGGTTGATGATTATGGTAATGCTGCCGATGGCTATGAACGCCCAAGATCTGAGCCTCGAAAGTATATGGTTGAAGTACAGTTATCGTGTGAATACCGGCGATAGAATTCAATTTCAAAACACTGATGCGAACTATACTCAACTGGTGTATGACAAAGACGGCACGCAAAAATTGAACCTATATGATATTGCTTCCGGTAAATTAATCGAAACACTTTACGACGGGTCAAAAATAGATAGAGATCATTTGTTTATCAGCAATTATGAGTTTTCTTCCAATGATAAATTGGTGTTGCTGGCCACCGCCGAAGAGCCTATTTTCAGAAGATCTCTAAAAGCCAATTATTATGCCTACAACATTGATACGGACGAATTCCATCAGTTGAGTGATCAAGGCAAGCAGATGTATCCTCATTTTTCACCAGACAACAAATCGGTGGCTTTCATTCGAAACAACAACCTTTTCTATAAATCACTTCATGAAAACAAAGAGGTTCAAATCACCTTTGACGGAGAAATCAATCAAAAAATTAACGGGTATGCAGATTGGGTGTATGAGGAGGAGTTTATGCTGACAAGAGCCTATGAATGGTCTACCCGGGGCGATCAAATTTTATTTATTCAATTTGACGAGTCGGCCGTTAAAGAGTATGAGATGCAGACCTTCCACGATCTTTATCCGGAAACAACCGGTTTTAAATATCCGAAAGCAGGAGAACAAAATTCAAAAGTGTCGTTACAACTGTATGATCTAAAAACAGAACAGCTACGCACATTGAATATCCCATTCGCTTATGAGTATATCCCGAGAATTTATGCAACGGATAATGGTTTTGCATTCCTACTTTTAAACCGACATCAAAATCATCTACAATTGGTGTCATACAACATTAAAAAGGATCAGTTCAATATCATTTATGAAGAAAAGGATGAGCGATATGTTGATGTTCCAATCGTATTGCAATATTTGTCTGGGAATAATTGGGTGATCAGTAGTGAAAAGGACGGCTATACGCATTTGTATACCATCATTAATCAACACGTCAAAGCAATCACAAAAGGCAATTTTGAAGTAACAGATTATTATGGAATGAATACATCCGGATGGGTTTTTTATCAATCTGCAGAGGAAAATGAAACCGAACGGCAAGTATATAAGATCAATATTCATACGGATGAAAAGATCGCTTTAACAGCTGAGAAGGGTTCGCATTCAGCTACTTTTTCTGGGGACAACCAATTCTTTATAGATAATCATTCTGCAGATGGACTGCCCTATCAAATATCGGTAAGAGAAAGTGATAAAGGAAAAAAGATCCGATCCATTGAGGAAAACAAAGAATTGCTGAAACAAATTAAATCGTTTTGGAGCTACAAAGATTTTTTCGAAATTCCGTTGGGCGAGTACAATTTAAATGCATGGATGATCAAACCAAAGAATTTTGACCCTTCGAAAAAGTATCCGGTGGTGATGTTTGTGTATGGTGGTCCGGGAGATCAGAATGTTCAGAATACCTGGGGCGGATTGGATGATTTTTGGTTTCAAATTTTAACCCAAAAGGATTTCATTGTCGTGAGCGTTGACAATCGCGGCACAGGCATGAAGGGCAGTGATTTTAAGAAAATGACTTACGCCAAATTAGGTCAGTTAGAGGTGGAAGATCAAATCAAGGCAGCAAAATATTTAGGAGGTTTGCCTTACATTGATCAAGATAAGATCGGCATTTGGGGTTGGAGTTACGGCGGTTATGTTTCGGCTTTCAGTTTGTTTGAAGGACAAGGAATTTTCAAAGCAGCTATTGCCATAGCGCCTATTGCCAATTGGCGATATTATAACACGGTTTATGCCGAGCGGTATTTAGGTCTTCCGCAAGAAAATAAGATGGCGTATGAAACATCATCTTTGCTGAATGCAGTGCCAAATTGGAAAGCCGGGTCGCTTTTTTTGGCACATGGCATGTTGGATGATAATGTGCATTTTCAAAACTCTATAAAACTGGTGGAATACATGAATTACTATGGCAAGCAATATGATTTTTATTGCTATCCGGACAGTGATCACAACATCGGAACTTCCGGCAACCGATATCATTTATATACTAAAATGACTAATTTTTTGTTAGAACACTTGATGAATGAATAAGCTATCCCTTTATTGACGGTAGTTGAGTATATTTAAACCATCTAAATCTCATGAAAAGCACAATTATTCAATTCTTTCTGATCATGGCTTTACCGATTGTTTCCTTTGGGCAAACGGTAAACGATATTTTGGAGCAAGTGGATTCGAGCAGGACGGTACAAATGGTGAGGGAGTTATCGGGTGAGGATTCTACCATTGTTAATGACGTGCCCACCATTATCACACATAGAGTAAGTGGCTTGGATAACAATTTGGCGGCGGAATACATCAAAGAAAAATTAATTGATTTAGGTTTAGATGTTACCGATGATGTGTACAGTCCGGGCAATACCGGCGGCAGAAATATTTATGCTAAGCAGTTGGGCAGTGTTTATCCCGACAGTATTTTTATTATTTGCGGCCATTATGATGCAAAGGTTGAATATTGTGCGGATGACAATGCCAGTGCTGTAGCGGCGATCTTGGAAGCGGCCAGAATCATGTCGCAATATGAGTTTGAAAACACCATTATTTATGCCCTTTGGGATCAGGAAGAAATTGGATTGGTGGGGGCAAAAAACTATGCGAATAAAGCAGCTGCTAACGGGGATAAGATCATTGCCGTCCTCAATATGGATATGATGGCGTATGAAAATGATGGCGATAATCTGTTTGATATTGATGTCAGGAATATTGCGAATTCCTATCAAATCAGAGACGACTTGATCGCTTTGGTGACCACCTATGGTTTTAATCTGGTGCCCAATGTAGTTGATCCGGGCACTTCCGCCAGTGATCATTCTGCTTTTTGGACGCAAGGGTATTCTGCTGTGTTGTTCGGAGAAGCATGGTCAACCGGAGATAGGAATCCGGCATATCATTCAGTTGGTGATAGAATAAATCTGTTTGATCTGGAATACTACTATAATATGGTGAAGTTGAGCATAGCTTATATGGCTACCAAAGCAGTTTTAGTCCCTATTTCAAGTGTTTTATTGTTGGATCCATCCAATATGCTGGTGCATCCCAATCCAACTGCGAATACTGTTACCATTGATTTTGGACAGCAGTTTGTCGGCAAACTGGTTGTCTATACGCTTAACGGGAAAAGAGTATTGTCACAAAAGATAGAGGATGAAACGTCAGCAGAAATAGATATGAGCACTCTTCCTTCTGCGCTTTATTTATTGAAGATAGAAAACGAATTCGGAGAAAGCACAATGGTGAAAATATTGAAGGAGTAGATGCCTATATTTCTACGGCATATCGTTCCAAGATCTCATCCAAGATGGCAAAAATCTCCTTCGGATCCATGGTGTTGACGATCTGATTTCTGTACCCTTTAATGCCGGGTAAACCTTTGAAATATTGAGAATAATGACGTCTCATTTCCAAAACGCCCAACGTCTCCCCTTTCCATTCTATAGAACGTTCTAAATGTTCTTTGCATACCGTAACCTTGTCTTCTAAATTGGGCTCCGGCAAGATGGTTTGGTCTTTTATGTAAGCCTTGATCTGACCGAATATCCAAGGATTGCCAATACTGGCCCTGCCGATCATGATGCCATCCACACCATACCTGTTTTTATATTCCAATGCTTTTTGTGGCGTATCAATATCGCCATTCCCAAATACCGGAATATGCAATCTTGGATTGTTTTTAGTGGCGGCGATCAACGACCAATCCGCCTCACCTTTGTACATTTGTTTCCGCGTTCTTCCATGAATACTGATGGCCTTGATGCCGACATCCTGTAATCTTTCCGCCACTTCTACAATGTATTTCGAATCATTGTCCCAACCCAATCGGGTTTTTACCGTAACCGGTTTGTTGGTAGCATTGACCACCGCTTTTGTCAGTTCCACCATTTTAGGAATATCCTGAAGGATCCCGGCTCCGGCCATTTTACAAACTACCTTTTTTACCGGACATCCAAAATTGATGTCGATTATTTCCGGGTTGGCTTCTTCCACAATTTGCGCAGATTGAATCATGGCGTCCAAGTCACCACCAAAGATCTGTATACCTACCGGTCTTTCCTGATTGTAAATGTCTAACTTTTGAGTACTTTTTTCGGCGTCACGGATCAAACCTTCTGAAGAGATAAATTCCGTATAGACGACATCCGCACCGAATTTTTTACAGAAATAACGGAATGGCGGATCACTGACATCCTCCATAGGAGCCAGTAATAGTGGAAATTCACCAACCGATATGTTGCCGATCTTTATCATGATTCAAAGTTACAAGCTATCGTTGTATTAAGCTTGAAAACACAAAGATATAATAGATAATGTACTTTTTTGCAAAGCGCTATCTTGGCAGAATGTGTTACCTTCACCGTAAATATTTCAATGGATATTCTTGATCTAGAGGAAAGGAAAGATAAGAAGTTGCGAAATCATGGAGCCGTTGCTCAACAACCGGAATTGGTTCAGATTTTGGTCACTATCGGATTGGTCTTTGGGCTAATGTTGTTGGTGCAAAGTGTAACCGAACAATTGATTTCCGGATATTACCATTTGTCCACCAATATTATTTTAGAGGATGTCAACGGCTTTATGGCTGAATTTGGTCACGATCTGAATGTTTTCAGATTGGCTCAAATGATTAATACCGTAGTAGTCTTCGGCGGTGCTGCATTGCTCATGAGTTACTTGCTTACCGGAAAGAATTTCGGTTTTTTCAAGTTCAATGTATCGGTTCAATGGATGTCTTTAGTGTTGGTTCCATTCATGATGGTGTCTATTCTTCCAATCGCTATGACGATGCAATATTTTGTTTCCTTTATTCCTTTTCCGGAGAAATGGCTGGAAATGCAAGACACCATGGAAGCATTACAAAAAGGCATGTTGGGCGATCCGTCACTATCGGTGTTTGCCGTAAATCTAATAATGATAGCGGTGTTACCGGCCATATTCGAGGAGTTACTTTTCAGGGGCATTTTGCAACCGCTGTTTGTAAAAGTAACCGGTATTCCGACGCTTGGTATTATGGTTACGGGCTTTGTTTTCGGATTAATCCACATGCAGGTGATTAACTTATTGCCCATTGCCATTTTAGGGGTTTTGCTGGGGTTGATCTATTATTGGACGCAAAATATCTGGTTCCCGATAGCCGCTCATTTTATTTTCAACGGAATGCAAGCGGTGGGCTATTTTATGGCCACCAGAAGTGAACAGTTTGATCGAATGGAATCTATAGAATTACTGCCGGTGAGCTATACCTTGGGTGCTATTGCAATTTTTGCTGCAACCACATACTTTTTTTATTCCTCCAATAGAACACTTGCCGATGGATAATGCTAATTGGGCTAAAATATATACTACAGACGTTCACTACAAAGCCGATTTGGCAAAGGATGTTTTAGCTGCAGCCGACATTCAAGCGGTTGTTGTAGATAAAAAGGATTCAGCCTATGGTGTTTTTGGAGAAATAGAGTTGTATGTTCAACGTCAGAATGTTGTAAAAGCATTGCATATTTTATCAAAAAAGGAGATCGTTTAATGAGCAATCTTTTAGTAAGGATCATAACAGGCATCATATTCGTACTGGTAATGGTGGGCGGCGTGGTTTGGAGTCAATATTCATTTTTGGCACTATTTGCTTTGATCATCGCAGTGTCGATCAGAGAATATCAAAACATTATCGACTTAAAATTAAGTGGCGAAAGATCCTGGAAAAGGGCTTCTAAATACATCAATGTTTGCTTTGGTTTGGTTATTCTTGGTTTGTTTTTTTTGGCTGCCAAACAAGACATTCCGCAGGAGTATCTTTTAGTTACGGTAATGTTTCCTTCGGCGTGGTTCATCATTCAAATGTACGGTAACAGCGATCGACCATTCATTAATGTGGCATTCAATGCTTCTGCTTTGATCTTTGTGGCAGTGCCTTTGTCAACGGCGTGCTTTATGTTGTTCAAAGAGGGCATTTACCAGCATCAATTTTTACTGGCAGTATTGTTTTTTGCTTGGGCGAACGATTCATTGGCCTATGTTTTTGGAAGGCTTTTTGGTAAGCATCAGTTGTCGCCGAAATATTCTCCTAAGAAAACGATCGAAGGAACGGTAGGTGGGGCGGTTTCATCTGTTGGCTTTGGCTATCTGGCGTATATTCTAATTCCGTTGGTTTTTCCTAGTAGTATTCCGGTGTCACTGTTTCATTGGTTGGTGTTGGCAGGGATTACCGCCATTATGAGTAATTACGGTGATTTAGCAGAGTCAATGATGAAGCGGAACCTGAATATAAAGGATTCGGGCTCTTCTTTACCGGGTCATGGAGGCTTTCTGGATCGATTTGACGGCCTGTTGTTTGCCGTGCCGGCCAGCTGCATTTATGTTAATTTGGTGGGCTTATTGTAATCTTTTCGCGTAGTTTTCGTTTAATATTCTGAACACATTAGATACATTATTTATTAATTATGCTCAATTTGAGAAAATAAGATATCTTTGTTAGTAGGAACATGACAACGAAATACATCCATAAAGAAGGTCGAAAGATAATTATCAATCTGTTTTTGATACTTGCCATTATTAACTTTTTAGTTTGGGAAGTATTGAATTGGAGCGTGTACCATTGTGTGATCATTTCAACTTTTTCATTAGGCTTTTTTGCATTCGTAACTTGGTTTTTCAGAAATCCTTTTAGAGAGATCATTACCGATGAGAATTTAATCATTGCCCCGGCAGACGGTAAGGTGGTAGTATTAGAAGAAGTGGAGGTGGATGAGTATTTCGCTGACAAGAGGTTACAGGTGTCAATCTTTATGTCGCCCACCAATGTTCACGTGAATAGATCTCCCATTAAAGGAGAAGTGAAATATTCCAAATACCATCCCGGCAGATATTTAGTAGCTTGGCATCCCAAGTCTTCCGAAGAAAATGAAAGGACTTCAATTGTGGTTGACAATGGCAACTTTGAAGTGATGTTTAGGCAAATTGCCGGTAAGGTTGCCAGAAGGATCGTCAATAATCTGGAGGAAGGCGATATGGTTGAACAAGGATGGGACTTTGGATTTATAAAGTTCGGTTCCAGAATGGATATCTTCTTACCGATCGATACCAAGATAAAAGTAAAATTGGGCGACAAAGTAAAAGGCGGTGAAACCATTCTAGGTGAGCTGATCGAAGAGCCTGAATTCTTCTTCTAAATGTAGATCACTTTCATTTCATTTTATATTTCAGAAACTACATATTGACAATTTGTCAGCTATATTGCTTGGCATTTGATTTGTTCTAGAGGTTGCAAAATCAATAAATATATTATGCAACAAGGTACAATTAATGTTCAATCGGAGAATATATTCCCAATAATTAAGAAGTTTTTATACTCAGACCATGAGATTTTTCTAAGGGAATTAATAGCCAATGCCGTTGATGCTACTCAAAAAGTGAAAGGCATAATGCGGTTGGGAGAGTTAAAAGGAGAATTAGGTGACCTCACCATTCAAGTTAAAATTGATACTGACAAAAAAACACTTACCATTTCTGATAAGGGAATTGGTATGACAAAAGACGAGGTAGATAAGTATATCAATCAAATTGCATTTTCAAGTGCAGAAGATTTTTTAGAGAAGTTTAAAGATGTTGAGGACGGCAAGACCATCATAGGTCATTTCGGACTTGGATTTTATTCTTCATTTATGGTGGCCAATAAGGTAGAGATCTTCACGAAATCTTACCAAGATGCACCGGCAGTGAAATGGGAGTGTGATGGAAGTCCGAATTTTACGATGCAGGAAATTGAAAAGGAAGAAAGAGGAACAGATATCGTTTTACATATTGGAGATAAGGAGAATGAAGAATTCCTTCAACAACATCGAATTCAAAGCTTATTAACTAAATACTGTAAATTTTTACCTATTGCTATTCAGTTTGGTGATAAGTACTTATCTGAAGAAGATAAGAAAGCGGGTAAAACAGCAGAACCTAATATCATTAACAATACCAATCCTGCCTGGACAAAATCGCCGTCAGACTTGACAGATGAGGATTATAAGAACTTCTACCGGGAGTTATACCCTTTGGCAGGTGAGCCTTTGTTCTGGATTCATTTGAATGTTGACTATCCGTTTAACTTAACCGGTATATTGTATTTCCCTGAATTGAAGCAGTCCTTCGAAACTCAAAAGGATAAGATTCAATTGTACTCCAATCAGGTGTTTGTAACCGATAACGTGGAAGAGATCGTGCCGGAATATTTGGCGCTTTTACATGGAGTGATCGACTCGCCGGATATTCCTTTAAATGTTAGTCGAAGCTATTTGCAAAGCGATGGCAATGTAAAAAAGATCAATAGTCACATTAGCAAAAAAGTATCCGATAAATTAAAAGAGCTGTTTAAGAATGATAGAAAATCGTTTGAGGAGAAATGGGAAAGCATCAGCGTTTTTGTTAAATATGGGATGCTGAGTGATGAGAAATTTTATGATCGTTCGAAAGATTTTGGCCTGTTGGTGAACACCGCAGACGAAAAGTTTACTTTCGAAGAGTATCAGGAGAAGGTAAAGCCTAATCAAACGAGCAAAGACGACAAGATTGTGATGTTGTATACTTCAGATGAGGAGGCACAACATGCTTATGTTAAGGCAGCTAAGGATCATGCTTATGATGTGCTGAAAATGGATACCATCATCGACAACCATTTTGTGAACTTTTTAGAAAGCAAATTGGAAAATGTGGAGTTTAAAAGAGTTGATGCTGATACCATTGATAATTTGATTCCTAAAGATGAGCAAAGAGAGTCAGTGTTATCGGAAGAGCAGCAAGATAAACTGAAGGCCTTGTTTGAAGAACAGGTTACTAATAAACAAGCCATCATTGAATTAAAGCCGTTATCGCCAACTGATGCGCCGGTAACTATTACTCGTAATGAATTTATGAGAAGGATGATGGATATGCAAAAATTAGGAGGCAACAGCTTTATGGGCAATATGCCGGAGACGTTTAATTTAGTGGTGAACACCAATCACCCACTAGCAGAGAAAATTCTGAAAAAGAAAGCACCTAACAGACAAAAGATGGCCAAACAGTTATTTGATCTGGCATTGTTGTCGCAAAATATGCTGAAAGGAGAATCTTTAACTGCCTTTGTGGAAAGAAGTATTGAATTGGCAGGGGAGTAATATTTTGTTGGGATTAAAATGAAAGAAAGCTACCTTTTATGGGAACCTTGAGGCAGCTTTCTATCATAATTCTACAAAGTATTGTAAAGTAAAAGCATTCCTTAATAGTGTCAAATACTTAAAATTTACTAAATATGCGCCATTTTGATTTGTCTGTACCCAAATTTGGGGGTAAATAAACCTTGTTATTGAAAATGACAGTTATGACTCAAAGTAAATGGCATATTTTGCCAACCCAAAAGAGTTTTTACAATTCAGTTTTTTGATCATTTTTTTACGATGTGAATCAACGGTTGAAGCTTGAATTTTTAAGGCAGTCCCAATTTCGTTACTGGTTTTTTCATCAGCAATCAAGTGCAATATTTCTTTTTCTCTTTTGGTCAAAGCATTATATAGTGGCCGGTTGATTACTCTGAATTGGGCTTCTTTTGAGTGAACAAAATCATCTTGATAATAAAATTCTACCATGTCGGCGATATCAAAAACCACTGAAAATAGTAAGATGGTTTTACCCATTTTATCATGATTAAGTGCTTTAGAAGTGGAATGTGTCCATCTCCATTCGCCTCCTTTTTCCTTTACTCTAAAAGTGGTTTCATAAATTTCTTTTGGGTAGTTGGTGATAAAGGTCAGTGCTTTATGAAAGTCGTTGAAATGATCGGGATGCATAAAATTCTCGTATAACTTAAACCCTTGCCTTTTAAAGTCCTCATTGTCAAAACCATAATAATATACAGCATAATCGTTAATAAAAAGGGGTGTCATGGCCGCATAATCATTGATCCAAATAATGTATTTTTTTGTATTACATATATCGAAGATCGTTTGAAGGTCTTCCTCATTCATTCTTTGAAGTACTACACCGGCACTTTCAAATTCAGCGAATATTTCATTCGCAATTTTATCAGCTTTTCTCAAATATGGGGAATTTAGTGTAATGTAAAATGGGTAATCGAATACTGTATTGAGTGATATAGATAGTAAAATAAGAAAAAATAAGGAATGATATTGGTCAGTTTCCGTTATAAATTAAACAGGGTAGCATATTTCATCAATCCAAATGAATTTTTTACACCCAATTTTTTGATCATCCTGTTTTTATGAGCATTTACCGTGGAGGCTTCTATATTCAACTCTGCACCAATTTCCTTGCTCGATTTTTCTTGTGCAATCAATTTGAGCACATCTAATTCTCTATCGGACAAACAATCCAACAGCAATTGATTTTCCGGAGAAAGGGATGAAACATCATGTCCGGAGGCATTATTAGTGCTCAATAAATAACCGACATCAAAAACGATAGACAGCACCAAAGATGCCGATCCATTCTCTTTAAAATTCAACGCCTGAGTAAGGCTATATATCCAACGCCATTCTCCTTGGCGATTTTTAACCCGGTAGGTCATATCGAATACTTCCCGGGGCAGACGGGTCAATTGAGATATGGTTTTATGCACATCATTAAAATGATCGGGATGCATAAATTGCTCATAGAGTTTGTATCCTTTCTTTTTAATCTCGGCATTGTCAATGCCATAATATTGAGTCCCAAAATCATTAATAAAATAAGGAGATAATTGCGTGTAATCATTGATCCAAACAATATAATTTTTACGATTTAGAATTGATTTTATCTTGTTGAGATCGCTTTTGTTCATTCGCTTCAAATCAACACCGATTTGTTCAAATTCCACAAAAATCTCGTTTAGTAGTATATAGTTATCTTTCAATTGTGTACTGTGTATTTTGCGAACATACAAAATTTATTGCTCCAATTGAATACCCGTTTTTTGAAATTGCATATCATGAAGATGTTTGTAGAATCCATTTTCTATCTTCAATAAGGTTTTGTGGTTGCCTGTTTCTTTCACTTCGCCTTTGTCTAAAACAATAATCTTATCAGCGTGCTTGATCGTGGAAAGCCGATGCGCAATGATGATGGATGTTCTGCCTTCTACCAGTTTTTCAATCGCTTTTTGGATCAAGAGTTCTGATTCAGTATCCACGGAGGAAGTAGCTTCATCAAGAATTAAAATGCTCGGATCATATACTAATGCCCTAATAAATGCGATCAATTGTCTTTGGCCCACAGAAAGGGTGGCGCCTCTTTCTTTTACGGTATAGTAATAGTTGCCGGGAAGCGACATGATAAATTGATGTGCTCCTACCAATTTAGCGGCATCTTGAACATCCTCCAAACTGATGTTGGGATTGTTTAAAGTGATATTGTCAAACACCGTTCCGGAAAACAAAAAGACATCTTGTAATACAACGCCGATCTTTGACCTGAGAAAATCAAGATCAAATTCTTTTATATCAATATCATCAACAAAAATATGGCCGCGATTGATCTCATAAAATCGGTTCAAAATATTGATCGTACTGGTTTTGCCCGACCCTGTAGCGCCAACCAATGCTATGGTTTCTCCCGGTTTTGCTTCAAATGAAATGTTCTTTAGCACGTAATCTTCAGCATTGTACGCAAACCAAACCTCTTTAAATGCCACATTTCCTTCAATTTCAATATCTTTTATGGTGCCGGAATCCTGTATGTGATCTTGGGTGTCCAATACTTTAAAAACCCTCTCAGAAGCGACAATTCCCATTTGAAGCGTGTTGAATTTGTCTGCTAACATACGCAAGGGACGAAATGCCATATTCAACCATAGCAAATATGCGGTTATCGAACCTACTTCCAAGTTTTCTCGCATGATCTCATTGGCGGCCGACCACAACATCAACCCCAAAGCGATGGCCAAAATAATCTCCACGACCGGAAAGAATACAGAATAATACATGACCGATTTTAAGTTCGCTATCTTATGGTCATTATTGATCTTTTCGAACTTATCCATTTCCCGTTGTTCGGCATTGAAGATCTGAATGATTCGCATGCCCGTAATGTGTTCTTGAAGAAAACTGTTCATTTGCGAAATCTTCTCTCTCACCAGTTGAAAAGCTACTTTGATCTTTTCTTTGAAAATATAGGTCGCAAAGATCAGCAAAGGGAAGGTAGTAAGACAAATGAGCGTAACTTTCCAACTGATCAAAAACATAAATACTACCACAGCGATCAAGGTCATAATGTCTGAAATGATGGCTACAATGCCTTCCGAAAAAGTATTATTGATTGCCTCAACGTCGCTGATGGTTCTTGTAACCGTAGTACCAATGGGCGTTCTATCGAAATATTGCAACTTCAGACTTTGAAGGTGTTTAAATACTTTTAAACGTAGGTCTTTAATGATGGATTGACCTAATATTGAGGTGGAATAAGAAAAAATATACCTGAAAAAAGTTTCCAGCACCAAGGTGCCTAGCATCAAAAGTAGCATTATCATCAAGCCATGTCGATCATAATTGATGATATACCTGTCGATGGTGATCTTGATCAATAAAGGTCTCAATGGCGTTAGAACCGCCAACATAATCCCAATAAGCAATGCTCCTAAAAACAATTTTTTATAGGGCAACGCCTGCATCATCAAACGCTTAAAAGTGCCGGTATTTTTAGAAGAATTATTCAATGAATAAGTTTGCCGGGTAGTCAATTTGCCACAAAAATAAGCCATGTGCAGGAGGTGCAATATTAACTTCTAAAATATCATGTTTGTTTAATGCTGCTTTCATTTCTGCAATGGTTAATCTGCCTAGTCCAATCATCAGCAACGTTCCTACAATTCTTCTCACCATATTGCGTAAAAACCGATCAGCCGTAATGGTAAAGCACCATTGATTGTCATTGATCACTTCCCACTGAGCACTTTTTATGGAACAAATTGACGTTTTATTGTCACTTCCTTTTTTCTCGAACGTTGAAAAATCATTATAGGATAACAACGCTGTGGCAGCATCGTTCATTTTTGTCAGATCAAAAGTATAATTGTAGAGCCAATAGCTTCTGTCTTGCAAAAAAGCATTTTTCTGAAAGTGGATGAAGTATTTATAGGTTCTGGCGGTGGCATCAAATCGACTGTGTGCATCGGGAATAGTTTTTATAAAATTATAAATGCCTATGTCGCCGGGCAAAAGCTTGTTGATCCTGGGCAATGTCTTTTTTGATATTTCATAGGGAGCATCAAAATGAGCATAATAAGCTTGAGCATGTACACCGGAATCTGTTCGTCCACAGCCCACTATTTCTATAGAGGTTTGAAAAACGGTAGAGAGCGCCGATTCAATTGTTTCCTGTATAGTAGGAGATTGGATTTGCTTTTGCCATCCGTTGTAATTTTTACCGTTGTAGTTTAAGTGAATGAAATACCTCAATTTAACTTGATCTTTAATGCAAAAATAAGAATATATAGACTTCCCAAAAGTGGAGAAAGGAAAGAGGTAAAAATGAAAAAATAAAAACAAACGTTCGTTTGGTAAAAATTTGATTGAAAGCGGAAATCGAAAGGGTTAATTCACCAATATTTTGTAGGGACTATATTGATATGCCTCCTCATCTTCACTTTGGAAGAAAGGAAGATTGACATCGAAAATTTCATTCAGTTTTTCCATGAGGCATCTTTCATATTCCAAAAGCAACTCATCGGTAACAAATGATCCGTTGCGGAGGCAAACTAATCCGGCACTCATTTTTTTAGCGGAATAAAACCCAACTTGTACAGATTTGGTGTTGAACTGCTTTTGATAGATCCAAGCATAAAAATAGCCTTGAAAGCCTTCTTTATATTTGCTTGAGTCGAAGTAAGGTTCAAAATAGTAAGGCAAAGGCTTTTCAATTGATCTGCTGTTTGGATTATTGATAGAAGCATCACCTGTTTTATAGTCAATGATCCTGATATAATCACCCGACACTTCGTCTTTAACTTCATCTACACGATCGATATAGCTTTTTAAAACCACTGTTCGACCATTCTGCAAGGTTACAGGAACCGCATCAATTTTTTGTTCTAAACCTTTGATCTTAAAGGTGTAACCTGCGCTGATTTCTTTTTGGATCAATATTTTCATCAAATGAAGAATAATATCCTTGATCAAAACATTTTGGCCGATCAAACTGCTATTATGCTGACTAATTTTTTCAGCTTCAAAAGCTTGCATCATCACCTCTTCCAAATCAACTCGCTTTAAATAAGACTTCAATACTTCCGGCGTTATCCATTCTTGATTAGTAAGAAAAGGCATATAGAAGATTTGCATGGCTTTATGAAAAACCAAGCCTAAAATTCGTTGGTCGTATTCCTCCGTTAGTTCTTCCGGCTCATCCAATTGAGCGATGTATTTTAAGTAAAACTGAAAAGGGCATTGTATATAAGTGATCAATGCAGAAGCACTAATAGATCTTTTATGATTAGAATAATCATCGAAGGAAGCAAGAATGGAAGGCGATGACTTGTCAATTGATATCGGCTCAGTGGGCGACTCAATAGGCAAAGGTATTTCTAGATTCGTTTGGGATATTGAAATTTGAGAAAATGCTTGCCATTCGTAATTAAGCTGTTCGATAAATCTGGATCGGTTGCTTGTTGGCCGTTGAATATCGTTGGCACTCACCAATTTAATGTTTTCGGCCCTTTGTAATAGTCGATAAAAATGGTAGCTGTAGATGGCATCATTTTCAGTATAAGTGGGTAAACTCAATGCTTTTTTGATGGTGAACGGAATAAAGGAGCTTGATTTGGAAGTGCCGGGCAAATGGTTATCAGTCGCGCCTAAAATAATCAGATTTTTAAAATCCAAGTTTCTTGTTTCCAAAAAACCCATGATTTGCAAACCGTTCAAAGAGGAATTATCAAATGGAAGTTTTTTGCCGGATAATGCCTGACGCATTAACTTACTCAGGTCTTCGTTTTCTAAATTAATACTACCATTGGCTGCCGATCGTACCACCTCTTGTAAAGTTTCAATCGTTTGTTCAATGGCTAAAATATCCAAATTAGATTTGACACCATGATCATTCAGGTATTCCAAAAATCGATGTAGAAAAACAGCATCATCCGATCTATCATCCAAAACTAAATTCATCAGGTCGACGCTTTCTCCTATCTCATCCTCAATGTTTTTTCTGCTTAAATAGCCTTGCAACACTGCTCTTTCCTCCAGTTTTTTAATGACTTTTGATGAAAAATAAGATTGCACCAAGGCATGTTTGATCACTTTTAGAAAGATGGGAGCACTAATGGATCTTTTGGTGGTTTGATAGGCTTTTAGATCCAATACAGTTTTCAATAATGCTTGAATGGGATGAAGCGACAAAGGAAATCCCATTGTGATGTTGAATGATAAGTTTTCCGGTAGTTGATTAACCAAAGGATACAGCAA
>JAGQYH010000219.1 GCA_020436175.1 Bacteroidota bacterium | reverse complement strand
GATCAAAGCAAGTTAAAATTGGCCGATGGCAGTGTCACCTGGCAGAGTCCATCCAATATAGCATTGATCAAATATTGGGGGAAATATGGTTTTCAATTACCCCGAAATCCCTCCATCAGCTTTACGTTAAGTCAATCCCATACGACCACCAAAGTAGAATATCTTTATAAATCGGAGGAAAGTCATGCCGATGCGATTAGATTGTTCTTTCATGATGAAGAAAGCCCAAAATTCTTAAAGAAAATTGAGCATTTCTTTTCTTCTATCGTAGAATTTTTCCCATTTATTCCGCATTTGAATTTTACCATATTTTCGGAGAATTCGTTTCCTCATTCCGCCGGCATTGCTTCTTCAGCCAGTTCTATGAGTGCATTGGCCTTGTGTTTATGCTCCATTGAAAGGGAATTGATGGGAACATTGCAAGATGAAGAGGCATTTTTTCACAAAGCCAGTTTTATCGCCCGAATTGGTTCGGGAAGTGCTTGCCGATCTGTTTATCCCGGTTTAGCCATGTGGGGCATGCATGATCAGGTAAAAGAAAGTTCACAAGAATATGCCATTCCTTATTATGAAGGAGTTGATCCGGTGTTCTTAACCTTCAGAGATGCCGTTTTAATTGTGGATGGCGAAGAGAAATCTGTATCCAGTAGAGCCGGCCATGCTTTGATGGAAGACAATATTTTTGCTCCGGTGCGATATGAACAAGCAGAAAATCATTTGTTAACATTAGCAGAATCTCTTAAGAAGGGAGATTTAGTTAACTTTGGTAATATAGTAGAGGAGGAAGCATTGTCGTTGCATGCTTTAATGATGACTTCAAAGCCTTCTTATCTACTGATGAAACCGACAACATTGGAGATCATTAATAGATTGAGAAGTTGGAGAAGTAAAACAAACATTCCTGCGTATTTTACCTTAGATGCAGGACCGAATGTTCACTTGCTATATCCTCAGTCTTTTACTCGGGAAGTGGAAACATTTATCAAAGAACAATTGTTATCACTATGTGAGGATGGAAGATGGATTAGAGATTATGTTGGTAAAGGTCCGGTGAGACTAGCTTAAAACCCATAATAACTGAAATATGAGCAAGAAAAAGGACGTTAATTTTCACTCTAAAATATTACTCTTTGGAGAGTATAGTATCATTCAGGAATCCATGGGATTGACATTGCCGTATGATATTTTCAAAGGGAAATTAACCTTTGATCAAGCCAAAGAACAATGCCCCGTCGAATTTGCCAACTCTAATCAGAACCTATTCAAGTTTTTAAAACATCTAAGAACCCTGCAAACCAGTGATGCATTTCCGGTGAAGTTGGATCTGGACAAATTTGAAGAAGAGTTGAATGCCGGTCTGTATTTCGATTCTACTATTCCTCAAGGATTTGGCATTGGCAGTTCAGGAGCATTAGTAGCTGCCATTTATGATCGGTATGCAGAGGATAAGATCATGATCACCGAAGATTTAACCAAAGAGAATATCTCCTTTTTGAAAAAGATATTTGGCCAGATGGAATCATTCTTTCACGGCACCAGTTCCGGTGTAGATCCATTAATCTGTTATATCAATCTACCTTTATTGATCCGTTCTAAGGAAGATATTGAGCCGGTAAAAGTAGCGCCAAAAGCCAATGGCAAAGGAGCTATTTTCTTAATTGATACAGGAACACCTCGAAAAACCGAGCCATTGGTGAAATACTATATGGAAAAAATGGAGGAAGGAACCTTCAGAGAGTTCGTGGATAAGCAACTGAAGCCTTTTACCAACAACTGTATTCAGGCATTTTTAAATGGAGATCATGCCACCTTGTTTGGCCATATCACCAAACTATCCGAGTTTCAATTCAAGCATTTCAAACCAATGATTCCCAAATTGTTCAACAGACTTTGGAAAAAAGGTTTGGATTCGGGAGAATACTATTTAAAGTTATGTGGCGCCGGTGGTGGTGGATTCATTTTAGGTTTTACGGAGAATTTTGAGAAAACTCAAGAAGAATTGAAGGGTTACCAGTTGAAATTGGTTTGCCACATTTAGGATTTTTTTACCTCAGACTACATATTATTGTAATCATTCTTTCCTAATTTTCGTAAGAAGAGATAAAGCTAGTTGTTTATGACACCTGAAAACAAAAGGAAGGAATTTAAAGATCATGTTTATACCACTCTGATTGGCGGTTTTTTGGTTATACTGCCATTGGCCATATTACTTATTGTATTGAATTGGGTTTTCGGGCTGATCCTAGGCATCATTGCCCCAATTACCAATTTAATGACCTTCGGCGGCTCTATTGATAAATTTCTAGCCAATATTTTGGCCATAATTATTGTGCTATTCATTTGTTTCGGCATGGGCGTTTTGATGAGAACCAGCATGGGACAATATCTATGGGAACAATTAGACGAACACGTTCTTAGTAAAATTCCTTTATATAAAGGTATCAGTGAAACAGTAAAACAATTCTCCAATAGGGAAAAAATGCCTTTCTCTCAAGTAGTATTGGTAGATGTTTTTAGTAATGACACAAGAATGACCGGCTTTATCACTGATGAATACAATGGCGATTCACTCACTGTGTTTGTACCAACTGGCCCTAATCCAACTAATGGATTCATTTTTCATGTTAAGGAGCATCAGGTGCAACGCATTGATGTGCCGGTAGAGGATGCCATGAAGTCTATTATTGGTGTTGGAACGGGATCCAAGAAGATTATGGAGAAGAAAATGGACGATCTGGAGTCAAATTAATTGTGTTTAACAACTAAATGTTAAACATTATGAATATTGGTCTTTTTCCGCTATCTTCCACGCCGTTTTTAATCTATAATGAAACGAGTACAAATCTTACACCTAAAATTAGTTTACAATGAAAAAGTATTACTTACTGGCTACACTAGCCCTGCTAGTGTGCACCACTGTGTTTGCACAGCAAGAAAGAACTCCTGACGGCAAAATTAGATGCGCTACAATGGAGGCAGATGCTGCCCTTCGAGCAGCTAACCCTAAACTAGGTTCTTTAGACGACCTGGAAAGATGGCTACAACCCAAAGTAGTTGCTTATAAACAGAATGCGAACGCTCAAAGAGCGGTGATCACCATACCGATTGTATTTCACATCATTCATAATAATGGTACTGACAATATCAGTGCTACCTATGTGAATGCACAAATTGATCAATTGAATCAAGATTTCGGAAGATATGGAAGTGGTTCAAACACACACCCTGACGGAGCGAATGTTGAAATTCAATTTTGTGCTGCCACCATCAATCCTAGCGGTGGAACAATGGCAGAACCAGGCATCGATAGAGTGAGCAGAAGCTCAAAAGGCTTTAGCACACCTCCTTATTCTCAAAGCTATTATGAGAATACCATTAAGCCTAATACCATTTGGGACCCAACACAATATTGTAATGTTTGGGTGTCTGATTTAAGTGGCGGTCTTTTGGGCTATGCTCAATTCCCTGAAGCTAGTTCATTACCGGGCATAGGAACCGGCAATGGAGGCGCCAGTACGGATGGCGTTGTTGTTATTTATTCTTCTGTAGGTAGTCAAGCCACACCTTTTCCCGGTGGAGGCAACTACGATGGTGGTAGAACCTTAACCCACGAATTAGGTCACTGGTTAGGCTTGCGTCATATCTGGGGTGATGGTGGCTGTAATGTTGATGATTACTGCAATGATACCCCTACATCTGATGCGGCTAATTATGGTTGCCCAACCACTCACGTTTCATGTGGTACAACGGATATGGTTCAAAACTATATGGATTATACCAATGATTATTGCATGAATATCTTCACCAATGATCAAAAGGCAAGAATGCAAGTGGTAATGGCCAGCAGTGTGAGAAGAGCTAGTTTGGCTTCTTCAACCAAGTGTGGTGGCGGAGGAACTTCTGATACACAAGCCCCAACAACACCAACTAATTTAACAGCATCAAATATCACTCAAACAACAGCTACACTAACTTGGAATGCTTCCTCAGATAATGTTGGAGTAACCGGTTATGATGTTGCTATTAATGGAACAGTACTTGGAACAGTTACAGCAACTTCTGCAAACATTACAGGTTTAACGGCTAGCACTACTTATGGAGCTACTGTAGTAGCTAAAGATGCTTCAGGAAATGTTTCAGGTGCGGCTTCAACTAGCTTTACTACTTTAGATAATAGCAGCGGAAGTTGTGCTAATTCAGATGTAGTA
>JAGQYH010000218.1 GCA_020436175.1 Bacteroidota bacterium | reverse complement strand
CCACAATGCGACCTGAAGACCAATGGAACAATGGGATAGTGGACGCTGAATGTTACGGCGGTAAACCTTATAAATTTCCGGCAGAAAATGGATTGGAAGAACTAAGAATGGATATTTATATGCCTGATCCTTCTGTTGACCGATGTCCTGAAAGAGGATTAATCATTTTAGTTCATCCCGGTGGCTTCGCGCAGCAAGGCACACCCGGCAAAGCAGATGTTGCCGGACAAGCCAAGTTTATGACACAATTAGGTTTCGTGGTGGCAGCCATCGATTATCGCAAAGGTTTTGATTGGTTGAATGATAATACGTATGAAAAAGGATCATTGGCCGAATTGGTCTTTCCAACACTTACTGTTAACTGTTCTGAAAATAAAGAACCGGATCCAAAATCATTTCAAGTTTCTTTATTCAGATTTATGCAGGATATCCGTGCAGCACATCGTTTTTTACATAAAAATGCCGATAAGATCGGCTTCGATACCGACAAGATCTTTTATGCCGGCTTAAGTACGGGAGCCATTGGAATTGCCCATGCTGCCTATGCGTTGGATGAAACCGGCCACTGGAGTAAATTCGGGTTGGGTAAAATTGAGGATTTCGGAAATCATCCCGAATTGGAAAGTCAAATTAAGTTAGCAGGTGTGTTGGCCGAACAACCGGCATTGCATAATGTTGACTGGTTAGAGGCTTCTGATAATGTTCCTATCTTTATGATGCAAGGAGCGGCCGACAAAGATGTTCCTTTTACGCAAGGACATTTGGCAGGTTTGACCAGCTATCACAGCAGTACAAAGGATTTGCCTTATTTCAAATTGTTTGGTTCCAAAGCCATGTACGATCAAATGAAGACATTTGGCAATAATACCTTATCCAAAGGTCAGTTAATTGCGTTTGAAGGTATCAATCACCATTTAGCCCCTATGATCAAAGGAGGTTGTCCAAGATTGAATGGCGGGCAACGAGGGGTTTGGATGGAAGCTTACAAATTTGCTAAGGTCATCATGGATGCAGTGGACAAAGGTCAAACACCTGATCTAACCACCGGTTATTGTTTGATCACCAATGCTACACAGGCCAATTGTCAAGCCGTCTGTGAATAATCACCATCAATTTTTCCTTTAACAATTTGCTTTCAAACTTGTTAATAATTGTGAAAATGGCCGGTCACAATGTACGTTCATTTTCTATCCTGTTATAATTTATATCTTTAATTGCGGTAGAAGAACTATTCAAATAACGCGAAATTCATGAGAAAAATCTTTGCTTTTTTACTGGTATTCATGGCATTGAATACTTATGCTAATCAATCTTCATCCCAAATTTATGTGGACTTACAGAAGCTACATTCCTTAAAAAAGGTACTCTATATTGCCGCTCATCCGGATGATGAAAATACAAGAGCATTGGCTTGGTTTTCTTTAAGTGAAAACGCAGAAACCGCCTATCTGTCTTTAACCAGAGGTGATGGTGGACAGAATTTGATTGGCGATGAATTGAGTGAAGATCTTGGTGTGCTGAGAACGCAGGAATTATTGGCGGCGAGATCTTATGATGGGGCACAACAATATTTTTCTAAAGCAGTAGATTTTGGATATTCAAAGTCGGCGGAAGAAACTTTTGAAAAATGGGGTAAGGAGGCAATATTAGCCGATGTGGTGTTGATGATCAGAAAATTTCAGCCGGATGTTATCATTACCCGATTTCCACCGGATGAGCGTGGCGGTCACGGACATCATACGGCTTCTGCAGTTTTAGCAATCGAAGCTTTTGAAAAAGCCGCTGATCCTGAATTTTTGCCGGAACAAGTCAAACAATTTGGCACCTGGCAAACCACGTCTATTTATTGGAATGCTTCTAATTGGTGGAATAAGGATTTGGATAAGGAAGCGGAAAATAACCCTGAGTATTTGGTAAAGGATATTGGAGGATACAACGATCTTTTGGGCATGTCTTATAATGAGATTGGCACCATTGCAAGAAGTCAGCATAAATGTCAGGGATTTGGAGCTATTATTGAAAGAGGATCGAGAATAGAATACTTTCAATACTTGGCAGGTGAAAAATTGAAGGAAGATTTCTTTGAGCAAAACAAGAGATCCTGGTCAGAAATGGTTGGCCCGGCCTTTGAAGCAAAGTTTAATGACTTATTGAATAATTTTGATTTTTTACGACCGGAAAATAATGTGGCTTCACTTCTCGCATTAAAAAAGGAAATGACTAAACTGCCGGCATCATCTTTCAAGAATGATAAAATAGCCTTATGCGACAGAATCATTTTGGATTGTCTGGGACTGTATACTGATTTTAACACCGATGATTACGCTTTGGTGAAAGGACAGGAATATGAGGTGACGGCAGAGTTTATCAATCGGTCGTCATTAACGGTGGTGTTACAATCTATTAATGGTCAACCATTTAAAAAAAGATTGCCAAAAAATGTGACTGTTCAGGAAAAACTCCAACTTAAGAATAGGGCAAAAATTTCAAATCCTTATTGGTTGGATCATCCATTCACAAATGTTTTTGTTGTGGAGGATAAAGCCAATTATCTGTTGGCAGAAAATTTTCCGAGCTTTACCTATTGGGTGGAGTTTTTGGTGGATGGCGAATTAGTCAATGCCTACTATCCCGTAGAGTATAAATGGAGAGATCCGTCGTATGGTGAGCGAAGAAGAGCTACCATTAGTGTGCCGGAATTCACGGTTAATTTTGATCAAACCTCGGTTATTTTACAACCCGGACAAACCAAAGTTTTGGAGCTGGAAGTGCATAGCTTTATTGATAGTTTGAAGGAAGAGATAATAATTGAAGTGCCGGAAAACTGGAAAGTGAATCTTTCCAAATTACCGATTAACTTGAATAAAAAGCATGAATCCACTTTTGCTAAAATTGAATTGACGGCTACGGAAGACAGCAAGAGAGGCTTTATGGTCTTAAAGAACTCAAAAGGAGAAATTATAAAGAGCTTTACGGAGATTACCTATGATCATATTCCAACACAAGTGATCTTCAAGGATTCTAAAGTGGAGGCCATTAAGATTGATGCCAAGATCAAAGAAGGGAAAGTGGCTTATATCAAAGGCGTGGAAGATGCCGTACCGAAGGCGATTCAACAGTTAGGATTTGATGTACAAGTTTTCGAGGTGAGTGACCTTTCTTCACTTGATTTAAGTCCATTTCAAACAGTAGTGTTGGGCATTAGAATTTACAATGTACATGACGAGCTCAGAAATTTTGAAAAGCAGTTATTTGATTATGTAGCCGATGGTGGTAATTTGATCATGCAATACAATACTGCTTCGCGGTCAAATCCGGATGAGCAATATGGCGGACCGCTGCCTTTTAATATCACCCGAAACAGAGTAACCGAAGAAGATGCCGAAGTTACCTTTTTGGAGCCTGAGCATGCTATTATGAATTATCCGAATAAACTTGACCTGTCTGATTTTGATTATTGGGTACAAGAGCGAGGACTGTATTTTGCCGGCAATTGGTCAGAAGATTTTGTTCCGCTATTCTCATGGCATGATGTGGATGAAGACCCTCAAACAGGTGCTCTTATTGTGGCTAAGTATGGTAAAGGACAATTTGTTTATACCGGCATTTCCTTTTTTAGAGCCTTACCCAATGGGGTAGAAGGAGCTTATCGATTATTCGCAAATTTATTGAGTTATGGAGGATAATCAAGAGAAGGACACAACAAACTGGAAGGCTTGGTATTGGGCATTGGTCATTTTCCTTGTAGTACAGATCATTTTATATTTTATGATCACTAACCGCTATGCCACATGAGTTCTATTGATTGGTTTATTCTGGTGGCGACCTTGTTGTTTATTGTTTTATACGGGGCTTGGAAAACGCGTAAAAACAGAAATTTAGAAGGTTATCTGAAAGGCAATAATTCCGAGAATTGGATGACCATTGGATTGTCTATTATGGCGACGCAAGCGAGTGCAATAACTTTTTTGTCCACTCCCGGACAGGCGTATGAAAGCGGAATGGGTTTTGTTCAGTTCTATTTTGGTTTGCCTTTGGCAATGATCATTATTTCCGTTTTTATCTTACCCATTTATTACAAACTAAAGGTTTATACTGCATATCAATATTTAGAACAACGATTTGATGTTCGGGTAAGGGCATTTACGGCCTTTTTATTTTTAGTGTCACGTGGACTCGCAGCCGGTATTACGATTTATGCACCGGCCATTAT
>JAGQYH010000217.1 GCA_020436175.1 Bacteroidota bacterium | reverse complement strand
TGAAGCGCTTCATGTAAGTTGATGGCGCCATTCACTTTTGGGTTGGTGACGTTAAAGAATTGCTCCTCGGTTAAGTTGGTGAAAGTTCCATCATCCAATAATCCGGCGGCATGGATAACTCCGGTTACTTTCGTCAGCGTCGATTCTATGTTGGAGATCAACTGATTGACTTGATCTTTTTCACCAATATCAGCTTTGAATACTTTTACTTTAGTACCGGCAGCTTTCATCGCTTCCATGGACATTTTAGTGCCTTCCTTTTCACCACTTCTGCTTACTAAAGCGATATTTTTAACTCCTTTTTTGGTCAGCCACTCTCCCATGGCTAAACCTAATCCACTGGTACCGCCGGTAATTAAAAAACAGGCAGAGTTGTCAAATGTAAAGCCAGCATTGATCTTAGTTTCAACACCTTGTTTTAAGTATTGCGTTTGAATAGCGCCACTCCTAACCGTATATTCTTTAACGTTTTCTTCCGGTTGGTTGATAATGTTTGCAGCCAATTTGATGTTTTCGTCTCCATCATTCAAATCAATGCTAATCGTATTTAACTCCGGATGTTCATTACGAAGTGTTCTGGCGATGCCCCAAATTAAAGCTCCTGAAATACTGATATTTTCACTGTCTTGTGCAAAAACATTTTTGGTGATGGTAATGAGTTGCGGTGTATTTTCAGCAGCAATTTCCTGGATGGTTTTAATCACCTTCTGTAAGGACATACAACCATTGTAAATACTATTTTTTAGATCTGTATTTTCCGTCTGAATAAAAACGACTTTCTGAAACAGATTATCCGTTAAAGCGGCATTGATATTCTCGACATTGGTAATTTCCACCTCACCCATCAATAAATTGCTCAATTGTTCATGCAGGTCCGATTGATCTTGAACAATCAATATGCGTTCTTCTTCACTGGTTGGGTTGTTGGCAATTTCGACAGACTCCCATTCATAATGATAAAAATGCTCATTGATATTTGAAACAGATGAGTTAGCCGAATCATTTCTTCGGATATCGGGTTTTTCATCAAACCAGAAGCGTTCACGTTGCCATTGATAATTAGGCAATTGTATATGCTGCGATGGTTTTTGATAAATGGCCTTCCAATTCAAGTCGATGCCGGCAGCATACAGTTCCACCCAATTGGTCAAGAGATCTTTGCATTCATCTTTTTCTCTGTAAAAAGAAGCCACCACTTTGGCAGCATCTGTTCTTTGAATGTGCGCAATATTCTCCTGAATGGCATTGAACAATACCGGATGTGGGCCGAGTTCGACAAAAATGGTTTTATCATCTTCTGCTAAAGTACGGATGACTTCTCCGAATCGAACCGGATTTCTTAAATTTTTAACCCAATAATCGGCAGTCAATTCACTTCCTGAAAGTTCTTTATTCAATGCCGTTGAGAAAAATGTAGTTTCTCCTTCTACAGGTCGAATATTTTGTGTAGCACTTCTCAAATCCTCCAATATAGGATCCATTTGTGGACTATGAGAGGCAACATCTACTTTGATCAATCGGCAAAATTTACTTTCTTGTTCTAAAGCATCAAAAACAGTTTTTAAGGCAGTCTCATCACCGGAAATTACGGTTGAAGTGGGACTATTGGTTACCGCAACAGATAACTGATTTTCCAATCCTTTGATCTTTTCTAATGCTTCTTCATAACTCATTTCCGTTACGCCCATCACACCCAAGCCACTTCTCTGCTTCATCAATTTGCTTCTGTTACAAATAACATTAGCAGCATCTTCCAGACTCAAATGACCGGCAATATACGCAGCAGCCACTTCACCCATGCTGTGTCCAACAACAACATCCGGCGTAATACCCATGTGTTGCCACCATTTGGCTAATGCTATTTCTACCGCCACGATAACCGGCTGAATAACATCAATAGCCTCCAAAGGTTGATCCAGCATATCAAACAGATCCCAATCAACATATTTTTGAAAAGCTTGATTGCATTCTTCCATCGCTGTTTTAAAAACAGGTTCTCGTTGGATGAGTTCTTTACCCATTCCTATCCATTGGGCTCCTTGACCGGGAAAAATAAATACTATTTTGGCTTCATCTTCTTTATCGAAGATAGGTGTTGTGGCAGATTTGGATTCAGCAAAATCTTTGAGTTGTTGTATAAGATCGGCCTTTTCTCCGGCAACAAATGCTTGCCTATAATCAAAATGTGCTCTTTGCAATGCGGCAGCCGCACAAATATCTTCTAATGCAGCATTACTATTTTGAATAAAATCGGCATAAACCAATGCATTGGCATACAAGGCGTCCATTGATTTGGCAGAAATGGCCAATGTGAAAATATCATTGGGCTGCACAACTTTTTCAACGATTTCATTTGCCGGCGCAGGGGAAATGATCACGTGACCATTGGTTCCGGTAACACCAAATCCACTCACTCCTACAGCGCCTTTAAAGGCTTCAGGTTGAGTGGGCACTTTCACCGGTAAAGATTGCCAATGGATTAATTCATTGGGTGTATTAAAATGTAAATTTTTGGGTGCTGTGGCGTGCTGCACACATAAGATCGCCTTGATGATACCAGCCATTCCGGCTGCGGCTTCCAGGTGTCCAATATTGGATTTTACTGAGCCGATCAGCAGAGGGTTTTCTTTGGTTTTGGAAGCTTTGAAAACTTTGGCGATGGCCTCCATTTCTATTGGATCGCCGATCTTCGTGCCGGTACCGTGAGCTTCAATAAAACCCACTTCTTCGGGAGTAAGCTGTGCATTTTCTAATGCTTTCTTCAACAATTTTTCCTGAGCACTAACATTAGGAGCAGTAAAACCATTAGATCGGCCATCTTGATTGACGGCAGAGCCTTTGATCACGGCCAAAATATTATCTCCATCTTTCTGAGCATCGCTTAATCGCTTTAAAATGATCACACCACAACCTTCCGATCGTACAAAACCATTGGCATCATTGTCGAACGATTTACATCTGCCTTCGGGAGATAATGCATTCAGTGTAGAAAAATAAATGGTAATTTCCGGTTCCAGCACAATGTTAACGCCACCGGCAATGGCTATATCACATTCTTTATCTCTAAGCGATTGAACGGCTAAATGTGCTGCCACCAAAGAGGAAGAGCAAGCCGTATCTAAGGTTACGCAAGGTCCTTGTAACCCCATGAGATAAGAAATTCTTCCAGCATTGGCGCTAATAGTACTTCCCGTAAAGGAATATGGATTGATCAATTTATAGTCGCCCGAACGGAAATGTTTAGATTGATAATCGTTATTGGCGACACCCATAAAAACACCTGTATTCGAATCTTTTAAGTCCAACACATTGATGCCGGCGTTTTCGAAGGCTTCATGCGTCGCTTCCAATAAAACTCTTTGTTGCGGATCAACATTTTCTAATTCTACAGGACTAATATCAAAAAAGGATACATCAAACAGATCAACATTATTGATAAAGCCACCTTGTTTTACTGTTATCTTTCCCGGCGTATTGGGATCTTCATCATAAAGCGACTCCACATCATAGCGTTCTTTGGGAATGTCGGTGATAGCATCCACGCCATTTTCCAATAATTTCCAGTACTCCTCAGCATTGGTTACTCCACCGGGAAAGCGCATACCCATCCCCACAATGGCAATGGGCTCATGTTTTGAAGATTTTTCCTTTTGTAACTCACCTTTTAACTTTCTGATGGCTACTAATGCTTCTTTCAGTTGATTTAAAAGTTTCTCGTTATTTTGGTCACTCATGCTTATTTGTCCTTAATTTATGATGGCGATGCTCTTAAAGATCATCCAATTCTGCCGCCAGTAAATCGCTTATATCATCGTCTGAAATGTCTTCAATGGACACTTCTTCTATTACTGTCGTTTTGGTTTCAACTAATTCTTTTTGGGTTTCGTTCCCATCTGTTGAGCTATTTTCTTCTCCTACTAAATTCATTTCATCCATTAAGAATTTGGTATAATCTCTTATGTTGCTATAGGTCCAAAAACTGGTTACGGAAATAGGAATTTCAAAAGCCGATTCTAATTTATTTTTTAGCTGGATAGACATTAGAGAATCGATTCCCAAAGATTTGAAAGGTGTTTTAATATTGATCTTATCGGCCGATTTTTTTACGACATCTCCTACCAATTCTTTCAATTTCTGTTGAATGGTTTCTTTCAGACTATCCTCATTGTTTATAGTTCGAAGTTTTTCGATGAAACTGTCAGCTGCAATTGGCCCATCATCATCAATATCACTTCTCAGGTGTTCGAAGA
>JAGQYH010000216.1 GCA_020436175.1 Bacteroidota bacterium | reverse complement strand
TGATACCGTCCAATAAATTCATCATTTCATTTAACTATTATACATCAGAGATGATTGAGCACGGCAACATTTGAACTCAATCATTTGATAATAAAGGTACGATATTTAACAGCTTAGGAAGTTTAAAAAATAGCAAGTAACATATAAAATATACCATTGATGAATTGTGTGACATTTGGTATTAGTCTCTTTCTATTTGTTTAACATTTTAAGATCAAAAAGATCCTTACGTCTGTCTTTTAAATTACGGACACTTCCATATTGGTTCAATTCCCTTAACAGATCGATATCTACATCAACGATCAAGATCATTTCTGTATTAGGAGTGGCTTCGGCTTTGATGCCATTGGCTGGGAAGGCAAAGTCGCAAGGTGTAAACACCATTGATTGGGCATATTGAATATCCATATTGTGAACTTTTGGAAGGTTGCCGACACTTCCTGCAATGGCCACGTAACATTCATTTTCAATAGCTCTGGCTTGTGCGCAGTTTCGTACTCTGGAATATCCATTTTGGGTGTCAGTTAAAAATGGAACGAACAATATATCCATTCCATCGTCGGCCAAGATCCTGCTTAACTCGGGGAATTCCACATCATAGCAGATCAAAACTCCAATTTTGCCGCAATCCGTATCAAAAGTATGGAGTTTACTTCCTCCTTCTAATCCCCAGACCTTGGCTTCATCCGGGGTGACGTGCAGTTTTTCATAGCTTTCAATCGTGCCATCTCTTCTACATAAGTATCCGACATTATATAATTTGTTATCTCTTATCTCCGGCATACTTCCGGAAATGATGTTGATATTATAAGAGATGGCTAAGCTTGAAAACTTTTGAACGATGTCTGCAGTATGCGTGGCCAAAGCTCTAATCGCTTCAGATTCGCTTAAATGATTGTTGACTGCCATTAAAGGCGCATTGAAAAATTCAGGGAATAGTGCAAAATCTGAGCGATACCCCGATACCGCATCTATAAAGTATTCCGCCTGTTGTAGCACATCTTCCAATTTTTCATAAGGTCGCATTTGCCATTGTATCAATCCCAATCGAACTACCTTTTTTACGATACTAGGCGTTTGGTGGTTTTCTTCATAATATAAATTATCCCATTTTAGTAATACGGCGTAGTCTTTAGATGCTCGATCTTCCTCCAGATAGTTTTTTAATATTTTAGATGGGTGGAAATCGTTGCTGATCTGAAAATTAAAGACCGGATCGTGAATCTCTTTACTCTTCACTTTGTCAATGTATTGACGAGGCGTTAACTCATCGGCATATTTATGGTAATTCGGAATTCGGCCCCCAAATACAATTCCTTTCAAATTCAATCGCTCACATAACTCTTTTCTGTAGTCATATAATCGTCGACCCAATCGCAAACCTCTGAATTCGGGTTTGATAAAAATGTCGATTCCGTATAAAGTGTCACCTTTAATGTTTAAAGTGCTGAAAGTATAGTTTCCGGTAATCTGCTTATAGGTATGACGGTCGCCAAATTTATCAAAATCAACAATGATGGAGAGCGCACAGCCGGCAATTTGATCGTTGACCTTAATGACGACTTGTCCTTCGGGAAATTTTTCAATCAAAGTTTTGATTTGATGCTCTTTCCAATAACTATCCGGCATACTGGAATAGGATTCAATCATGGTATTTTTAAGTTCCTGGTAATCATCCAGACTTAAAAAGCTAAGTTCAATATTTTCTATTTCATTCATATTATAGTGATTATTGGCAAGATGTAATTTTTAAAATTATAATTTAAACCGAATCGGAACAATTTGGCGCTCTATTTAAGTTGGTCAAAGACAAAACTATCGACAACCAAATTTTTTTTGGAATGCTTAAAATATAATGAATTAAATGTGAATGAAAAAGTTATTGCTTCAGGTTGTAGCATTCTGCCTCATAATTTGATTTCTCTTGTACCATTTTACCAATTCAAACCAGATGACAAAAATAAAACCTGCTACAATACTAATACTTAATTCTGTTAGACTTAGAGTGCCAAATTTAAAAAACTTGGTTAACGGAGGTATATATAATAGGAGTGCGGTGATGAATAGGGTAATGCCGATCATTAAAGGAGCTAATCTATTTTTATAGCTTAAAGTGGTTAAAATGCTATAGTAAAATGATCTATTCACCAAAGTAAGTGTGATGTTAGCGGCAATCAATACAACAAAAACCATGGTTCTGGTTAAATCTTCATTCAATCCTTTACCAACAGCATATTGATAGACCAACAAGGCACCAATAGTGATCATTATGCCTTGGATAATGCTAGTGGTGAGTTCTTTACCATTAAAGAAGGTTGAAGTAAACGGTCTAGGTTGATGTCGCATGGCATTTTTTTCAATGGGTTCGTTTTCATACACGATAGAGCAAGTAGGACCCATAATCAATTCTAAGAAAATTATATGAACAGGCGTAAAGATATTGGGAAAGACCCAGCCCAACGCCAATGGTATAAATACTACTAAAATGATCGGGATGTGGATGGAAATGATATACTGAATGGCTTTTTTTAGATTGGAGTAGATCTTCCTTCCCATGGCTACTGCATCAACCATTTTAGAAAGGTCGTCTTCCATCAAGACCAATGAAGCGGCTTCTTTTGCGATTTCTGTGCCTTTTTTACCCATGGCTATACCGATATGAGCTGCTTTCAATGCGGGACCGTCATTCACTCCATCGCCCGTCATGGCCACTACTTCATTGTTGGCTTTTAGCGCTTTAATAATGCGAAGTTTGGCTTCCGGGAACATTCTGCTAAATATCTGTGTCTCCTGTACTTTCGACAATAGGGATTGGTCGTCCAATGCCATTAGCTCATCTCCGGTAATGCTTTTGTCATAGCCTTTGAAGTTTACTTCTTTAGCAATGGCCATGGTGGTGGCGGCATTATCACCGGTTACAATCTTAACATTGATACCGGCATCATAAAAGTTTTGAAATACGTTGCTGATATTGTGTTTTGGAGGATCATAGAATGCAATTAGTCCAATAAATTGAAACGGAAGATCTTGTTGCTGATCCGGGAAATCAGAACCTTCAAAGGTAGAACGACCAACTCCCAACACTCTGAATCCTTGCGCTGCCAATGTAGTAATGATCGATTCAATTTGATTAGATTGAGTGTCGGTTAAGTAGGACACTTTAATAATTGCCTCTGGAGCACCTTTTGCAGCAATGATGCGATGACCCGATTGGTCTTCAAAAATGTGCGTCATCATTGGCGGTTGACCACTTAACGGATATTCATGAGTCATTTTGTATGCCGTTCTTTCGTCTTTTTTGAACAGTCGGGTATAGGCTTCATGAATGGCAATTTCCATAGGGTCAAAAGGGATCGGCTCACTTGACCACATGCTATAATTGAGTAAATCTAATTGATTTTGGTTGAGCACATCATCCATATCTGTAACGGTATCATCTATTAAGCAATACAGTTTGGCTAAACTCATTTTATTTTCTGTAATCGTACCGGTTTTATCTGTACAAATTACGGTAGCACTGCCCAATGTTTCCACTGTTTTCATTTGTTTGACGACAATGCCCATTTTCATCAATCGATATGCACCAATGGCCATGAATGAAGTAAAAGCTACCGGAATCTCTTCGGGTAAAATGCTCATGGCCAGTGTAAGCGCTTTGAGCAAACTGTCGAAAAGGTCTTTTGAGTTGATGTAATTAATGGCCCAAACGATGAAAAAAACAATGGCACCGGCAAAAACCATTTTTTTAACAAAATTGCTGATCTGTTTTTCTAAAGGTGTTTTTTCTTCCTCTATGCTTTTCAAACTTTTACCGATTTCACCAAGTTTTGTTTTGTTGCCAATAGCAGTGACCTCTGCAATCGCTAATCCACTGGCCACGGTAGTTCCTTTGTAAACAAATGGGTTTTCATTGTCCTTGTCTTTAAAGACGGATAGCGATTCTCCGGAAAGCATGGATTCATTGACAGAAAAATCATTAGAATGAATGATCTTGCCATCGGCAGGGATGGTGTTGCCTTCTTCGATGATCAAACAATCCCCGATGACCAGTTCTTCACTTTTGATCTCAACAGTGGCATATTCTCTGATGACTTTGCAGTTGGGTTGCGTGAATTGTTGAAGTTTAGCCAGAGCATTTCTACTGCGTGAATCTTGGTAAAGTGATATAGTGGCGACCAATACTATGGCTGCGGCAAGAAAAATAGCATCACCGGTCTGACCACTTATAAAATATATGATGGCAGCAACTAGCAA
>JAGQYH010000215.1 GCA_020436175.1 Bacteroidota bacterium | reverse complement strand
AATCGGGAATGGGACATGCCATCACTTTAAACAATCCTTTAAGAATAAATAAGGTAGATCTATTTAAAGGTGTGAAAGCCTACCAGTGTTCCGGCACTCCGGCAGATTGCGTGAAGATCGGTATTGATAAGATCCTTCATAAACAACCCGATCTTTGTGTCAGCGGTATCAACCACGGTTCCAATTCTTCCATTAATGTTATTTATTCCGGCACCATGTCGGCAGCGATGGAAGCAGCCATTGATGGCATTAAGGCTGTTGGATTTTCTCTTTTAAACGGTTCGATGAATGCCGATATGAAAGCGGCAGGAATTGTCGCCACCAAGATTGCACGACAGGTTTTAAAAAACGGTATCCCCAGAGGTTCCCTGCTGAATGTGAATATCCCGAACGTGCCTATTGAAGAAATCAAAGGGTATAAAATTGCACGACAAGCGGTAGCCAAATGGGTAGAAGAATTTGATGAGCGAAGAGATCCAAGAGGCAATGATTATTTCTGGCTTACCGGAAGATTTGTCAATTTCGATCATGGTGAAGACACCGATGAATGGGCATTGAAAAACAATTATGTATCTGTTGTACCCGTACAATATGATTTAACCAATCACCACGCCATCCGTTACATCAACAAAAACTGGAATTTGAATGTCGACGACAAATAACCGATGGGATAATATGAAACTGGGCATCACTATTGGCGCCATTGCTCCTTTTTTAGGGGTGTTTCTCTATTATTATGTCCATCAGGCACTACCTTCTGAAAGGATTTCGGGTTTGACGTATGACGAATATTTAAACATGCTTAAAACACCAAAAGTTTTAGCCACCGTGCTAAGAGCCTCTTTGCTCATGAATTTAGGCGCCTTCTTTTTGGCTTTGAATTTTGAATTGACCAACGTTTCAAAAGGTATTATCGGCATGACCTTTTTCTATGGATTGTTAATTGTTTACCTACATTTTGCATAAATGAGATACTACATCATCGCCGGTGAACGATCAGGAGACCTTCATGGTAGCAATTTGGTAAGACATCTTAGCCAAATGGATCAGCAAGCGGAGTTCAGAGGGGTTGGCGGCAAAAGAATGCAAAATGAAAATGTGGTGATCACTAAAAATTCCAATGAGTTGTCCTTTATGGGTTTTTGGGAAGTGATCAAACATTTGCGCAAGATCTTCAAGGCTTTTCGATTTTTACATCGCGATATAAAACAATATCATCCCGATGCCATCATACTAATTGATTTTCCCGGATTTAACTTACGGATTGCTAAATGGGCGAAGAAAAAAGGGTATAAAGTCATTTACTATATATCGCCGCAAGTTTGGGCTTGGAAATCGGAGCGCGTTTTGCAAATTGAGGCCTACACTGACAAGTTAATTACCATCTTACCTTTTGAACAGCAGTTTTATGCGCAGCATGGCTTAAGTGTAGAAAAGGTGCCGCATCCCAGTGTGGAAGAGATCAATAAAGAAAAAACCAGTCCGGCAGATATTGCGGTTACCAATATTAGTGACAAGCCCATCATTGCCCTGTTGCCCGGCAGCCGAAAGCAAGAGATCAAGCACACCTTGAGTATCATGTCATCCGTGGCCAAATATTTCCCCGATTATCAATTTGTAGTGGCCGGCGTGAGCGAGATCAAACTGGATTATTACGAAAAACATATCGCTACGGACTGGATCAAAGTAGTACACGACAAAACATACGATCTTTTAAAAGTGGCCACTGCCGCCATCGTTACCTCCGGAACCGCTACTTTGGAAACTGCTCTTTTTAATGTGCCGCAAGTGGTTTGCTACAAAGGCAATCGGTTCTCCTACTATATGGCGAAAAGAATGGTAGAAGTAGAATACATCTCTTTGGTTAATCTAATTCTCGATCAGCCATTGGTGAAAGAATTGATCCAAAACGATCTGACAGAAGTGAATTTAAAAGATGAGTTGGCCAAAATATTGCCGGGCAGTAAGAAAAGAGCGGCTATAGAAGAAGGCTATGCGGAAATGCAAAAGCGGTTAGGCAATGAGTCGGGATCGGAAGAAGCGGCAAAATTAATTTATGACTCATTTGAAAGTTAGGAAATATAGATAGTATAATTATATTTGCGACCACAAAATGGGGCCATAGCTCAGCTGGCTAGAGTGCTTGACTGGCAGTCAAGAGGTCGCGGGTTCGACTCCCGCTGGCTCCACATTCGTCCACCGAAACCTTTGCAGTAGCATTGTACTTCGGTGGACTTTTTGTTTTATAAGGATGGGTTGGGAAGGAAAGTGATTTATTGCAATACACTTCTATATAAAGTATTTATAAGATATCGCAACAAAATTGGACTACTTTCAAAAACTAATGCCCTATTCCAATCAACGAATTACTTAAATCTAATCGCACTTGGCGACAAATAACATCCAAAACATTAAAAATTCAAGAGATTCACTATTTTAGACACAAGATATAGCCGAAATATAAACACCGGAGCAGATACCCAGTTGTTACCCAACATTTGAACAAAATGGAACTTATAGATAGATTTCTAGGTCTTTCATGGAAAGAGAAATCAGTTACATTATATGTGATTGCATTATTTACTCCAATGTTTTTTGGAGCTTGGCCTTTAATCGGAATATTTGGAATCTTAATTGGTTGGATTGGACTAATAGAATTTAATCTCTTTATCGGACTACCTTGGATTGCCAATGTATTATATTTTATTATTCTAATCTCTAAAAAATTGAATTTGAAAATAAAGCTAATACTATCAATCTTAATGGTAATGTTTGGACTTTTTGCAATCGGAATAACAGAAGTTCCAAGAGACGAAGGTGGTGGAAACTATGATGTAACTGTTGGAATTGGATTCGGACTATGGGTTTTGAGTTTTATATTCTTGATATTGGAACAAATAAAACTGATAAAAGATAAAAACGTTGGGTAACAACAGTAACTATTGCACAATACTAAAAAATTATTGAGCAGTAGAAAATCTTCTGTATTTCATCTTTTTAAATGATAAAAAACGAGATTCGATAGCATCCACTATTAAAGTAAATTTTTTCAAATCCAATTAATTCATTCAATTCACTATTTTCGTAGCATGACATCAATATACACAACGGAGCATTTGCATCTCTGTTGGTGGTAGTTTTAAAATTTTAAAATCAAGCACAACTTTTGGATTTAACCGTACTATTAGGAATAATTAGCAGTGTCATTGCTGTAATTGGAATTATCGTATCGTCCTACTTAATCTATATTGATTCTCAAGAATTCAAAACCATTTCTAAGGGTAGAAAAAAGGTCATTAGTGGAGTTTGGAAAGGACAATTAGAAGCTTTTGAAGCATTTAATGGGAATATACCGACCGGAACAATAGAAATTATACTCAAAGCAAAAAGAAAAGTGATCAGCGGTAAAATGTGGTTAGATATTGCCGCCGGAGACTTAGGCAGAAGTGACCTTATATTATTAAAGGGAGGATTTAAGATGGATAGGTTTTTAGAATTAAACTTTCACAATGCGAAAGACGAAATAGTACAATTCGGAAATTTAATTGTAGAACTCGATTCAATGGGAAACAAAATGGAAGGAAAATTGCACGGATATGGCCCACAAAGCAGGAGAATAATGTCGGGCAAAATTCAATTGACAAAAGAATCTTAAAAAGGCCAACTATACAATCCCTAATACCGACTACACAAATTTCATATAACATCGTAATACTCATTCCTTTTTATCCTTAAAATTTTCAATTTATTGCTCATTGTTCTATTCATGTTAAGGAAAACTCCATCTGTTCCCGTATTGTTTATTGTTATAATAACAACATATTTCACACATTAAATTAATTTGTTATATTAGTAGCGTCCCTATATTTTATACACTAAAATTGAATATTATGAAAGCCATGATGTATAGGATTATTCCTACCCTTTTTCTAAGTCTATTTTTAATTTGGTCTTGCTCAGACGATACTACTGTTGATCCTGATTGCACTGTTGGAGCTGCTTGTGACGACAATAATGCCATCACTACCAATGATGTTTTCGACGCGAATTGTGATTGTGCGGGAACGGCCATTTGTACTGTTGGTGCTGCCTGCGATGATGGTGATGCTAACACCACCAATGATGTATATGACAGCAATTGTGATTGTGCCGGAACTCCGTTATGCACCGTGGGAGCCTCTTGTGATGATGGCAATGCCGAAACAGCCAGCGATACTTTCAATATTGATTGTATATGTGTGGGTACTTGTATCAATCTAAATATGCCTTG
>JAGQYH010000214.1 GCA_020436175.1 Bacteroidota bacterium | reverse complement strand
GAATCTTACAGAAGACATGATATTCACTATCCATTTAGTTGGTTGGGCGTTATGGCCAATGCCGCTCCTTCTTCAGATGAATTGATCTATTCTTATCACAAAGACGGTTTTGCATTATTAAGCTACCGCTCCCCGACAGTAAGCAGATTATACCTGCAAGTTGATAATGATGATGATATCGACAATTGGTCGGATGACAGAATTTGGGACAATCTCCACAAGAGATTAGCGTATACGGGATGGACCTTAAATGAAGGAGAGATCACCCAAAAGGGTATCACACCCATGAGAAGTTATATGATCGATCACATGCAACACAAAAAATTATTTGTGGCTGGAGATGCAGCCCATATTGTGCCTCCCACCGGTGGTAAAGGATTGAATTTGGCCGTGGCAGATGTGAAGATCATGTCGAAAGCATTTGAAGATTTTTACAAGAACAATTCTACTGAAAAGTTAGACAATTATTCTTCTGATGCCATGCGTAGAGTTTGGCGGGCTCAAGGCTTTTCCAACTTTATGACCACACAATTCCATAAGCAATATGAGCATGGCTCTTATGAATACTTATTGCAAAAAGCCAATTTCGATTATATCGCCATGTCAACTGCAATGAAAACCACAGTAGCAGAAAATTATGTGGGCCTAAAACATATCTAATGGCATTTACCCGATGCAATGAACATATCATCCATTATGATTACCTCCCAAAAGAAGGAGCAAAGACTGTTGTTTTTGTCAATTCTCTAGGAACCGATTTCAGGATTTGGGATGCCGTGGTCGATCAATTGAAAGAGCATTACGCAATACTTCGTTTCAATAAAAGAGGACACGGATTGTCAGATGTACCTGAAGGCCCAACTGATTTGAAAAATTATTCTGACGATCTTCTTTGCCTATTGGATCAATTAAACGTCGAAAAAATATATTTGGTAGGGTTATCAATCGGCGGAATGATCAGTATGCTTTTCACAAGTCTTTATCCTGATAGAGTTGAAAAACTAGTGCTGAGCGATACAGCGCCTGTCATTGGTAACGAAAAAGACTGGAATGCCAGAATTAGAATAATTGAAGCCAAGGGAATAGATTTTTTAGCTAAAGGAATTATAGAAAGATGGTTTGCCGCAAGTTTTATAAGTCAATATCCGGAAGCCACCAAAGGCTACCAAAATATGCTGGAACGCACTACAATAATAGGCTATACTGCAGCCTGTGGTGCCATCAGAGATGCTGATCTAACCGAGAACCTAAAATCAATTCTACAACCTACGTTGTGTATTTGTGGCAGCGAAGATCAATCCACACCAACGACTTTAGTCAAAGAAATGACCCGGCAGATTTCAAATGCAACATATTATGAAATTCAAGCTACCGGCCACTTACCTTGTGTTGAAAAACCTAAAAAATATTCGTCAATACTTTTAAACTTTTTTGAGAATGGACAATGATGAATTCAATAAAGCCATGGCTACCAGACGTTCTGTTTTGGGTGATGCACATGTTGATCAAGCGGAAGCGAATAAAACCGATTTCGACAAAGATTTCCAAACCTATATTACCAAAAACGCTTGGGGAGATGTTTGGTCGCGACCGGGACTTACCAAGCGGGAAAGAAGCATGTTAACCATTGCCCTGTTAGCAGCATTGGGTCATGAGTCTGAATTGGCCATGCACATTAGAGCATGCAAAAATACCGGTGCTACTGAAGAAGACATCAAAGAGGTGTTGTTGCATACTGCCATTTATGCCGGCATTCCTGCGGCGAACAGTGCCATTAAAGTGGCTAAAGAAACCTTAGAAAAAATGAAAAAATAAGACATGAACAAACGTGATTGGAAAATAAACCCTCTATTTTATCCCGACTATAAATCTACCGTATTAAGAACGCCTAAACAGCCATTAATACCGGTTAAACACAGCCTTAATGAACTAACCGGGCCTGCCTATGGCACATCGGTTATTGGTGAATTTGATCACGATCTAACTAAAAACGGTATTAAAAACAGCCCTCCATTAGGCGAAAAAATCGTGGTAGCCGGCAAAGTCCTGGACGACAACGGTAAAGCCATTCCCAATACATTAGTGGAAATTTGGCAGGCGAACGCTGCCGGAAAATACATTCATAAAGCAGACAGCCATGATGCACCGTTAGACCCTAACTTTTTCGGAGGAGGAAGAGTTTTAACAGATAAAGAAGGAAATTATAAGTTTTACACAATCAAACCCGGAGCATATCCTTGGGGCAATCACGAAAATGCATGGCGGCCGGCACACATTCACTTCTCTCTTTTCGGAGACAATATTTGTAGCCGTTTGGTGACTCAAATGTATTTTCCGAATGACCCGTTGTTCAAGTATGATCCTATTTATCAAAGTGTCCCCGAACATGCACGGCATTTATTAGTGTCTGACTTTAGCCTCGACTTGACCGAGTCCGGGATATGTTTGGGATATGAATTCAATATTGTCCTGAGAGGAAAAAATTCAACGCCCTTTGAAAACCAATAAAAAATATTAACCGCAACTTGACCACAGACCTGAAAGGTTTTAAAAACCTTTCAGGTCTGGAAATTAGATCAAGAAAATATAAACAAAATGACACAAACACCATCACAAACCATTGGCCCTTATTTTGCCTACGGACTTACGCCCCAACAATATGGCTATGACCATAATGAAATATGCAACTCAAGATTGGCCGATGCCTCTGCAGAAGGGGAACATATCATCATCAAAGGCATTGTTCTGGATGGAAAAAATCAACCGGTGAATGATGCCATGATTGAGTTATGGCAAGCCAATTCAAAAGGTGAATTTATTCAAACAAAAAAGGATGGCTTTGTAAGCTTCGGACGTTGTGGAACCGGCACAAATCACGACAATCAATTTGAATTTCACACAATAAAACCAAGCAATTCAGAAGGTGCACCGTACATCAATGTGATCGTTTTCATGAGAGGCATTTTATCTCATATGTACACTCGCATCTATTTTTCGGATGAAGAACAAGCTAATAATGCAGATAGCTTCCTTCAACAAATTGAAACCAACAGAAGACACACCTTGATCGCCAATAAACTACCGGGTGATGATCTGAATGTTTACGAATTCAATATAAATATGCAAGGTCAAAACGAAACCGTATTTTTAGACTGCTAATGCCAAAATCCAACTACATATCATCCATTTTCCAAAGCTATCTCTCCGATAATGTCTTGTCGGACATCATTTCAGGAGCAAGTTTTATTGAAAAAATGTTGCAATTTGAAAGTGCACTGGCCAACTGTCAGGCGACATTGAATATTATTCCGGAAGATGCGGCTCAAGAGATCGAGGCGGTAATAGCGACCATTCAAATTGTGCCGGAAAGTCTGGCTGAAAGTACACTGGCCAATGGTATCCCTTCAATCGAACTTCTAAAACAAATAAGATCTAAGCTATCAAGCATATCTGCTGGTTACTTGCATTATGGAGCTACTTCACAGGATGTAATTGATACCGCTTATGTGTTGATTATAAAGGATAGCATTGAAATTTTGGAAGCTCGATTGAAAACCGTTATTCGGGCACTACAACATCATTTAGAAACCAACAAAGACATTGCCATTGTCGGTCGTACAAGATCACAGCAAGCCATACCTTTAACTTTAGGCATTAAAATCGCCAATTGGATCAACCCCTTGATTGATCAATTGAACCATTTGCCAACCGTAAATGCTAGTGTGCTGAGAGTACAATTGGGTGGAGCCGTGGGTTCCCTCTCCACTATGGAAGATAAAGGACAAGCCTTAAGCGATTTGATGGCTCAAAAACTGGATTTGAAAGATAGTTTTCCTTGGCACAATGATGGCAGTTCCATCGCCGGATTTACCAATTGGTTGACCGTTGTTTCTGCTTCCATCGCCAAGATCGCCAAAGATATTCTGACGTTGAGCCAAACAGAAATCGGGGAAGTGATTGAAAACAAAAACGGAGGAGGAAAATCAAGCACCATGCCTCACAAAAACAATCCTATACTAAGTGAGGCTATTGTGGCATTAGCGCATCAGAATATTCAATTAAATGCTGCTTCCCAGTCTTCCATGATCAATATGAACGAACGGGATGCCGTCGCCTGGATGGCAGAATGGTTGAGCATTCCTCATTTAATCATAAACACCGGAACGATCTTGAATCATATGACAACGATTGCCCAAAACATGGAATTTCAAACCGATAAAATAAAGCAGAACTTGCAATTGTTGAACGGATTGATCTATTCCGAAGCGGCTACTTTTGAAT
>JAGQYH010000213.1 GCA_020436175.1 Bacteroidota bacterium | reverse complement strand
TTCAGACAAAGCACCTGGATTATAAACGTTTGTTCCGGTAGCCAAAGGAATTCCACCGGTAGCTGTACTGTACCAGTTGATCACACCATAACCGCTACTGGTAGCGACAATATTAATGGTAGATCCTTCACAGAAAGATTGAGGAGCTGCATTTGGTGGCGGAATACAACATGCAGTGGCATCTAATTCAACAGGTTGATCAACAGTACATCCTATATCTGTCCAAATACCTGTTTCACCATCAGCATATGTTTTCACTTCAACATGTAAATCCTGATCAGGAGTACAAGCGGCCGGCCCTAGTGTAGTAATCTCAAAACAAGCCGTCCAGGTTAAACCCATTCCATTGGCTGCATTTCCAAAACAAGACCCCCAAAATCCGCAATCGCCAAAAGCTGCATCCCAAACCCCTCCGTTGGCCAAGCAAGTAGCTTGATTCATAGAATTGTCAATATACCAATCCACAAAAATATCCGGTCCGACCCATAGATAAATTGGATCACCAAAGGCATCAACATAATCAGAGGTACAACCTACCCCGGGCACCCATGTTAAGCCGTCGCCTTCACAAACGGCTTGTGACACTCCCAAATAACCATTGGTTGCCGTACATCCGTCACCCCAACTGTTATCGGGATCTGCAGGAACACCTCCCGGACTATTTGCACTTAAAAACCACCAACCGGCATCCGTAATATTGAATGGCGGTGAATTATAGGCTACGGTATTCCCGGGAAACCATTGCCAAGTAGAACCAACTTCATTGTTGGCTGCTACTGTAGGGTTAACGGTAGGTGTTAACGTTGAAATGTCCCAACCCGGACCGAAACTAGGTACGATTCCATGTAAGAAATTGACATTAATTTGATTATACTGATTGATATCAAAACAAAATTGAACAGTTGTGCCCGGAGGATATTGATCATTAGGGAAATCAGTGGCGGGAGGATCGGCAGTTAATAAGCTATTGATCAAACAAGCATCGTCGCCACAATCAAAATTAGCCGTATAATTTCCATAATTACATTGTCCGTCGCTGATACCTATATTAACTACATCATTATTAGTTAAACCATTGATGGTTACCGTTCCTCCGTTGGCTACAGTTGTAGTAGATAAGGTGCCCGGACCGTTATCGGTTATGGTAAAATTAGAACCATTATATTCGGGCAATCCACCGGAAATGGTTACAGTAATGCTACCTGTTCCGGATACCGGATCACAGTTTGTAACATACGTAACGGTTATATCTTCTAGATAAATTACATGAACCGGTGTTCCCAGATCGAAACAACCATCGCTATTAATATCATGACTCAAACCTATATCACATCCGTTAGCAGTGGTATTACAGATATCATCCATTGTGATCGGCACAAAATATAGATCATCGCCGGTTGGTGTACCGTTGGCTCCTGCTCCTCCCGAAGGATTGTTTATAACATAGTCATATAAATTGGAGGCGTCATTCGTTTCCGTTAAATCTTCACCTGTCCAATAATAACCCGTCCAGCATGGATCTATAAAAGGATCTGAGGTTGTGGGCGGACAGTTGTATATAGCATAACCCAATCCACCCGGATCAGCTCCGGCTAATGGCGGCAAAACAAAATTATCATCCGACGTCATAGTCACTTCAGCACCATCGCATAAATAAATTAAATTGCCGCCAACATCTGTTGTAACTGTACCTGCATCGGCACTACAATTGGGTAAAATGGTACAATCGGTTGAACCGGTTCCTCCAATTTGATTCCCGGAAACACTGGTAGCAGTATTGGCATAATTGGTAATCAACAATAAATAAACATCACCTGTATTAGAGTTCGGTACATTTATCACTTCAAATGCTTGCGGATGATAGCTACAATCTACCGGAGCACCTAATGAACCACAATTACTCTGAGCAGTTCCTAAATTCGGAAACGGACCCCACAATGCATAATCTATATCTATTATATTGGTATTGGTCAGATCAATTACAATATTCCCGGGGTCGTCAATTTCAAGATAGTACCATGCCGGATTACCCGTAGTTCCGAGACAACCGTAGTTATTGCCCAGTTCAGCCTGGGGACCGCCACCATTACCCGTACCCGTATAATTGGCAGGAAAAAATGTTCCATTATCTGTACAGAATGGATCTGCTGTAGCACAAGTTGCTCCCTGACCAAAAGCATAAACAGTAATAAACAGTGGCAAACACAGTGTAAATATTCTCTTCATTATTACTACTTTTTAACCGGTTGTAGTAATTGATCTAAAAAAAGTTGTTTTTGTTTCAACGCTTCCTTCAACTTCTCCACCTCTACATCAGAATATTTATCAGGATTTATCTTAGCATCATTCAATAAAGCTTCTAATTTTTCTATCTGATGCTTTGTAACCGTTAGCTGATCGGGTTCTGTTGCCGTGGTTGTTGTAGAAAGCGGAGTGCTTTTCGCTAATTTTTGGTTATTCTTAGAGGATTCATTTGTGACTTTAGGTTCTACCGGCTGCATTTTCTTAACCGTATATTCCTGCTTTACCATCACTTTAGCCCCTTCTACCGGCGCCTTTTTATCCTTTTCTTGAGCAACAACATTCTGGGTCAATAGTAAACACAATACACCCATGAAAAATAAGCTAGTAACGTTTTTCATCCTCTGTACTTTAAAAAATATAATTCGGATAGTATCTTAAAAAAGCCCTCTTCTCAATACTATTTAGGGTGATTATGTCGACTCTTAGGGGGTAGTTATGACGAACTAATTTAATGATTTCATTTCGGAATACAATAATTAGAACCTTAACATAATTTAAATAAATTGTGCAAAAATTAACATTCCTCTTCTACAATTCGATTATCTTTCTCAATTATATTAAGCAAATATTTCGTTAAAGCGAATAAACTACTATATGGGGTAATTAAAGTAGCCACGGCAAGAATCGAACTTGCATCTAAAGTTTAGGAAACTCTTGTTCTATCCATTGAACTACGCGGCCAAAGAATACTAAATGTAGTTAGGTTGTAGATTAAGATAATTAATTTTATCGGATCACCATTCCGGATGCCATCTCACTGTTAGCCACAAAACCAAGTTTTCCATCCATATCCTCCGCCATTAATATCATTCCCTGCGATTCCACTCCTCTGAGCTTACGAGGTGCCAAATTGATTACTACAGCCACCTTTTTTCCAATGACTTCTTCCTCCTTAAAATGTTCTGCAATGCCCGAAACGATCGTTCGCATTTCAAAACCCAGATCCACTGTCAGATTTAAAAGCTTATCCGCCTTGGGAATTTTTTGAGCCGCTACGATCATGCCTGTTCTGATATCTAACTTGGTAAAATCATCAAATGTAATTTCAGGTTTCATAGGCGTATATTTTTCAATTGGTTTTTGAACAATACTTTTGTTGGCTTCCAACCTTTTAACTTGTCCTTCTACTAAACTATCCTCAATTTTTTGAAATAGCAGCGCCCCTTTCTCAATTTGACTGCCTCCGGAGATCCAATCGGTATCCTCCAACCAGTTTCTGTCCGACAAGTTCATCTTCACTTTGATCTTCTCGGCAGTAAAGGGTAAAAATGGTTGTGCCAAAGTAGCAAAGGAGGCTACTACTTGAGCAGAGATGTATAAAATTCTTTTGGCAGCTGCTTCATCCTGCTTGATCAGTTTCCAAGGTTCATTATCTCCCAGGTATTTATTGCCTTTACGGGCTAAATCCATCAGTGCATTTAAGGCCTCTCTGAACTTGTATTCTTCTATGGCATTTCCAATGTTTGCTTTGGCCAACATAATATTATGAAGCAACTCCTTATCTTCCTCCGTCAAAATCGATGCATCAACTTCGGGCAACACGCCTTCCCAGTATTTGTTGATCAACACCACTACTCTATTTTCTAAATTTCCGAGGGTAGCCACCAATTCATTGTTCACTCTTGCCTGATAATCTTCCCAAGTGAACTCGGCATCCTTCGTTTCGGGCATGTTGGCGATCAAAGTATATCGCAACTCATCTACCTTATCGGGAAACTCATCTACATATTCATGCACCCATACTGCCCAATTTCTGGAAGTAGATATCTTGTCGCCTTGTAAGTTCATGAATTCATTGGCCGGAACATCATCCGGTAAAATATACTCGCCATTGGCCTTTAATAAGGAAGGAAAGGTAATGCAGTGAAACACAATATTGTCCTTACCAATGAAATGAACCAACTTGGTTTCCTCATTTTTCCAATATAACTCCCAATCTTTCCCGTTATCCAACGCCCATTGCTTGGTAGCCGATATATAACCGATCGGGGCATCTAACCAAACATATAAAACTTTGCC
>JAGQYH010000212.1 GCA_020436175.1 Bacteroidota bacterium | reverse complement strand
AAAGGAAAATGCAATGTCCAAAATTCCAATCGATGATAAAGCTATTGTTCGTATGCATAGAAAATTCCAACAGAAGTCAAATGGCTGAAGCATTTGCCAAGATACATGGTAAAGCGGGTATTCAGTCGTTCAGCGCCGGTTCACGCCCATCAGGCATTGTTAATCCCAAAGCCATTGCCGCCATGCAAGCTGTTGGTTACGATATGTCCAGCCATTCCAGTAAATCTGTTGATCAATTTCTTCAGGAGCATTTTGACTATGTCATTGGTATGGGTTGTGGTGATGAATGTCCAATGATACCGGCTAATCATCGCTTGGAATGGGCCATTACAGATCCCAAAAATTTAGAAGCCGACCAGTTTTATTTGATTAGAGACGAAATCGAGGCAAAAGTCAAAGCATTACTACAATCACTCAAAGTATAACTTATAATTGACAAGTATACACCAATATCAAAATTTGTTTCACTTCATCGCAATATTGCAATATTACATAACATTTAAACTCATTAAACCATTTTATTCATTCATATAAAACACTTTATTATGACAAATTCAAACATCAAATTACACATTGGACTACACGTTAGCGACGTAGCTAAAAGTCAACAATTTTATCATGACCTTTTTGGTCAAGCACCGATTAAAACAAAATCGGATTATGCCAAATTTGAGACTGATCAAGTGGTCCTATCGCTGATCCAACATCCATCACAAGTGAAAAGCGGCTTCGGCCACATGGGTTTGAGATATCCTACCACTGCTGAGGTTAATCAACAGTATGATAGGCTCCAACAATTGAACTACGATCTCAGAAAGGAAGAACAAGTAGCTTGTTGCTATGCCCTACAGGATAAATTTTGGATTCAAGATCCTGATGGTCACGAATGGGAATTGTACACCTTCCTGGAGGATGTTGAAAAGCCTTCCCTAAAGGTAGAAGCAACTCAAGAAGCCACAGCCTGCTGTGCCCCAAGCTGTTGCAGCTAAAACTTATTACTAATAATAGGACACTGATCATTAGTTATGTGACCTAGGTCACGTAGCTAATGGCAGTAATTGATATATTTGCTCAAAATTCTGATTTGAAAAAAGAATCCATTGCATACGGTATATTAAAGTTCAAATGTCCACGCTGCCATGAAGGCGATCTGTTCACCCATAGCAATCACTATGATTTGGGCAATTTTCTAAAAATGCACAAAAACTGTCCGGTTTGTAACCAAACTTATAACCCGGAACCGGGATTTTATTTTGGTGCTGCCTACATCAGTTATGCCGTGAGTGTGGCTATAGCTGTAATTGCGGCTCTTATCATTTTAGCTTTGGGCTATAGAGCCCCCGGAACCATCATTGGTGCTATTTTAATTCCAACTGTGCTCCTCGCTCCTATCAATTTCAGATTATCACGATCGATATGGGCCAACATATTTATCAAATACAAAGGTGTCCCTAAAAAGGAAGTTCAATCTTAATTTGCTCGGTTAAATAATCCAGTGAAGCAGGTCCCACATTAAATAACAGATCCAAGATACTAAGATCAGCCAGCCAACCGTGCTTGTCGCCAAAAACTTGTAAATATTCCGGCAAAAATATACTTTCCTTTAATATATGCTTTTCGGCATTGGGATGAATGATTTCACGACCATCTATCCATTCTTGGTTGTAATTTTCCTGATAAGCCGATGTCAACGACCATTCTTTATCCAATCCCAACAACTTCTTTACCTCATTGATCACCTTTAAATTGAAAGCATGTAACGACAAAATTTCTTGCTGATAGAGCTCGTTAAACTCCATTTCATAAAATTCGAAATACGGCGACGATCGATAGGCTGAACACAACGATTCCCAATGCAGTTTCCGCCAATCGTGATCGTAAGAAATTTGCACGTCTTTCATGGTGGATCGCTGTCCTTTTCCTTTTTTTAAGGGAATTGATAGGCGTAACAAGCCATTGGCACCGTAAATGTGACATCTGTTTCTGTAGGTACCTTTTCTAAAGTAAGAATGTTGTTCAATGCAAACATCCTCTGCACGTGCTGCCAATGCCCACCACGTTAAACTCGGTGCATAATGACTATCTAAAACTATCTTCAATGTTCTAAAAATTGGTGATCTTTCAATAATAATTATCTTTCACCAACAAATAACGAATGATTTTTTTAAAGCCCATAATAATGCTGCTTTCTTTTCTTTCCATGAAAAGCCTGTATGCCATTTCCGATGTGCTTTATTTCTTCACCTATCACATTTTTACATATCGCAGAGCAGTGGTCAGAAAAAACATGGCCATGAGCTTTCCACATTACTCCAACCTGCAAATACAATCGATCGAAAAAAAATTCTACCGTCACTTTTGCGATCTGATAGTTGAAAGCATCAAAGCACATCGCATTTCGGAAGAAGAGTTAAAAGAACGAGTGCAATTAAAGAATGTCGAATTGCTGGAAAATCTGATTGTCAGTGGCAAAAGTTTGGCCGGTGTGTTGGGTCATATGGGCAATTGGGAGTGGGCTGTTTTGCGTATGGCACAATCCGTTAGTTTCCCGGTACATGCTTTGTATCAAGCATCTTCCAGTAAACGATTCGATCGTTGGATGAAAACCAACAGAAGTCGATTTGGTGCACATTTGGTAGCCACCACCGAGATCAAAAGCCTGATCCGAATTTTGGAACAACGCCCGATTGGTATTGGTTTTTTGGCCGACCAGACACCGGTGCATGTAAAAAAAGCCCATTGGACCTATTTTTTAAAACAAACCACGCCTGTTTATACCGGAGTTGAGAAAATGGCCATGCAACACCATTTGGCCGTTGTGTATTTAACCGTCACTAAACCGACGAGAGGTCATTACCACATTGCCTTTGACTTGATCACTGACCGACCCAACCAAATGGCACCGGGCGATATTACCGAAATTCATACTAAAATGTTGGAAGCTAACATTATCCAGCAACCGGAAATTTGGTTATGGACGCACCGCCGTTGGAAACGAAGTCATTTAAAACCGAATAATGTAGAGATTAAAGGTTAAGAGGTCAATAAATTTCATCAAAAAATCCCATTTAAATCCGATATTTCTATAAATTATTCCATTGAACACATCAGAAGAACTTGTTTTAAGAGCTCAAGATTGGCTAAAGAAGATAAATACGATCAATCATACAGATATTATTGAGATATCTAAAACTCTGTTGGAAGAACTTCAAGAAGCTATTCAAGCCGAAGATGCTCCCAAAAAGACAATCGGCCGGTTGATCAGTCAGATAAGAAATATTCAAAAACAGTTACAATCTTTAGAATTGATGCAATGGGTGAAGGTAAGCAATGGCTATCTCGCCATCGGTCATCGACCAAGCAATAAACTTATAGAAGATCTGAAATGGCAGAACACTTCCCATATTCTTACATTGCTTTCCATCTCAGAAGGGTCAAACAAAATAAAACAAATGGTTCTGTCGGCACAATTAGAATGGCTGTGGTTTCCAATGGCATCAGCTCAACCACCAACAAAAGATCAATTGGAATCATTGGCCCATCTTTTCATTAAAATGGAAGATATCCTAAAAACAGGAGGTAAAATTTACATTCATTGTTCAGCAGGTATTCACAGAACCGGAATGATTACTTACAGCTTTTTGAGATTTATTGGATATGACCAACAAGAGGCTTTGCTTCAATTAAATGCATTGCGACCAACCACCAAAAATGGTGTTGGTGAAGAAAGACTGAGTTGGGGAGATTCTGCAAACCAGGATCTGCAAACATTTAGAAAACAAATATTTAAATAGAATAAATAAAAAATGAACTTAAACCAAGTTACCGTACCTTCTAAAGATTTGACAAAGGCCGTTCTATTTTATCAGCAATTGGGGTTGAAATTAATCGTTGATGCCCTTCCTCATTATGCCAGATTTGAATGTCCTAACGGTGATGCAACATTTTCCATTCACCTGGTAGATGAACTTCCGGTAGGCGAAGGAGTTTATGTGTATTTTGAATGCGATAATTTAGATGATAAAGTAGAACAATTGAAATCAAAAGGTGTTCTGTTTGACCAAAACCCAACAGACCAAAAATGGCTTTGGAGAGAAGCAAGATTGAAAGATGTAGATGGCAACCAGCTGATCTTATTCCACGCAGGAATAAATAGAAAAAACCCACCTTGGAAGCTAGCCACTTAATTCATTTTTTGGTCAGCATTGTATAGACGAAACATACTGCTTCAAAAGCCGTCGGAAATTTTTATAACTTACTACTTTAAAGCCCCTTATCCGTCTCAAATGGTTGTAAAAAGTTTGGAACATACTAATATAGAGCAGAT
>JAGQYH010000211.1 GCA_020436175.1 Bacteroidota bacterium | reverse complement strand
ATTACAGTGGTTTCGACAGGCATTGGCACAGATAACATTGATATTGTTTTTAATGAATTAGATGCACTTTTCAATATTGATCTCCAAACCAGACAGGTTAAAGAGGAATTAACAACGCTGCATTTTATCAGAATCGGCACTTCAGGAACGTATAGGGAAGAAATTCCCATTGACTCGCTCCTAGTGAGTGAAGCGGCTGTTGGTATTGATGCGTTGATGCACTTTTATGATTATCATTGCGCTCCGGAATGGCAGAATTTTTATATGAACTTCTTAAACCATTGGGCGGTATCAAGGATCAATGTTACGCCTTGCTTAATGGAGTGTCGTTCCCTATTACTGCAACAACTGGATGAAAGCTTTATTAAAGGAATAACGCTTACCGCACCGGGATTTTATGCTCCCCAAGGAAGAAATCTAAGAGTAGATTCGAAATGGTCATATTTAAAGGAAGTAATCATTCCTTATGAATATAATGGAAAAAAATTCACGAATCTGGAAATGGAAACCGCCGGCATATACGGTTTAGCCAATGCTATGGGACATACTGCCATCTCATTTAATGCTTTGATCGCGAACAGGATGACAGGCCAATTCAGTAAGGATCCCGGCAAAACGGTCGCCATTCTCATCAAAAAAGTTTTAGACTATCTATAAATATGTTTGGAATAAATCTAAAGCCTTTTTTTTGTCTTCATCAAAATTATAATCGATGTATTGATGAATGTATTTTTTCACTGAAAATGCATCGGTATCCAAGTGTTTATATCGGTCAACGATTAGATCCTTTTGCTTTAAACCCAATGCCAGATGATTGTTAAATTGTTCCAGCCATACTTCATCAATCTTTTTATTGGCGATCCACACTGCAAAAACAAAAGGTAATTGCTGCCAACGGAACCACTCTTCACCCAAATCATATTCAAATTTATATTTGCCTAAAACCCGAATGGCTCTGTCGCCAATGATCAAGCCTGCATTTTGATGTACAATATCCTTTTGAAATCCCGGATAGGCCGGTAAAAGTTCCGGTTGAATTTTCCAATAATGTTGGCACAAAATAGTGGCTAACTGAACAGAGGTTCTGGATTGATAATCCAAATAGATCCTTTTCACCTCTTGGATCGGGACATCTGAAAAAATCTTAACGGTTTGCACCTGACCCTTGGTGCCAATACAATAATCCGACACAATATAATGTTCCGGCATTTGAGAAAGGATCGCTACCGGAGCCAATGCTATATCCACCTCATTGTTCAATAGCTTCCTGGCACTCATCGCAGGGTTGTCTAACTCAAGATCAATAGCTCCTTTATCTAAGCCATTTAATCCTTCTACAAACAAGGCCGAATTCAAATAATTTACTATGGATACTTTATAAGATTTCATTCCATTTTAATAGTCTGTAGTGCTTCCGGCAAATGAATGATACTATTTTCAACTTCTACCTCAAATTTACCATCGGAATATCTGACTTTATACAAGCACGTGTTGTAATGAGAAAAACTATCCATGTCCTTTAAAGGCGTATCGGTTAAAGCGCACATTAACGCTCTGATCGATCTTCCATGTGAACAAACCAACACACGATTAAATTCCATATCCTTTAATAATTGGATGAAAGATGCCTGCCGTTCCCAAAGGTCTGCTGCACTTTCACCTCCTTCAATTTTGATATGTAACTCATCATTTCGCCATTGTCCGATGATATTTTCGTATTCAAGTTTCATGGAATGGTCCTGCACCACACCTTCATAAATTCCCCAATTGATCTCATCTAGAGAGGGAAAACTCTGATATGGAATGCCCGTATCGATAAAATGTTGAACTGTCTGTTTAGTTCTTTGCAGCTCAGAAATAAAAATATGATCAAAATCAATATGCTTGTAATGCTCAAAAAAGGCCAATGCCTGTTGTTGCCCGGTTAAGTTTAGCTCAGAATCGACTCCTCTTCCCTGTACAATACCTTTTAAGTTAAAATCGGTTTGACCATGTCTAACAATATAAATTTCTTTATGAAGCATAAGTCGAATTTATAACATGGCTAACTCCTATTGTTTTAATTTACATTTTCATTTTATTAAGCCTTCTCCGCCTCCTTTAAAAGTTAATATCTTTGCGCTCAAATTAGCAGATTACAATGGCTTTTGAGAAGGAAATAGCAACGAGAAGAACTTTTGCGGTAATAGCTCACCCGGATGCGGGAAAGACTACTTTAACTGAAAAATTACTGTTGTATGGAGGCGCCATTCAAACTGCCGGAGCCGTAAAATCTAACAAAATCAAAAAGTCTACTACCTCTGACTTTATGGAAATTGAAAAGCAAAGAGGTATTTCTGTGGCCACATCGGTAATGACATTTTATTATAAAGACAAAATGGTCAACATTTTGGATACGCCGGGTCACAAGGACTTTGCTGAAGATACCTACCGAACGTTAACCGCAGTGGATAGTGTAATATTGGTAATTGACAATGCAAAAGTGGTTGAGGAGCAAACCGAAAAGTTGATGGAAGTTTGCAGAATGAGAGACACACCTGTCATTATTTTTGTCAACAAAGTGGATAGAGATGGTGTTGACCCTTTTGATATTTTAGATGAGTTAGAACAAAAGTTGAATATTGATGTGCAACCCTTGGCATGGCCCATTGGTATGGGACCACATTTCAAAGGTGTTTATAATTTGTATGATCGTTCACTCAATTTATTTCAGCCAGGTTCGACAAAGGTTGAGACAGAAAACATAACCATCACTGATCTTGCCGACAAAACATTAGATCAATACTTACCTAAAGAAGCCAATCAATTGAGAGAAGATGTTGAATTGATCGAAGGTGTTTACAACCAATTCGACGTTCAAAAATATCTGGCAGGACAATTGGCTCCTGTATTTTTTGGCAGTGCTATCAATAATTTTGGAGTTAAAGAACTATTGGATGCTTTTATCAGAATAGCGCCGCAACCGCTGCCCAGAGATACCAATGTTAGAAAAATAGAACCTACTGAAGATAAATTTTCCGGTTTTGTCTTTAAAATCCATGCCAATATAGATCCCAATCACAGAAATAGAATTGCCTTTTTAAGAGTTTGTTCAGGTGAATTCGAAAGAGGCAGATTTTATAATCACGTTCGTTTAGATAAAAAAATGAGATTTAATAATCCGGCTTCCTTTATGGCAGACTCTAAAAATATTGTGGAAGAAGCTTATGCCGGTGATGTAATTGGTTTGTATGATTCCGGAACTTTTAAGATCGGAGATACCATTACAGAAGGAGAAAATTATAATTTTAAAGGCATGCCTAGCTTTTCCCCTGAGATCTTTAAAGAATTAGTTAATAAAGATCCTATGAAAACGAAGCAACTGAATAAAGGCATCCATCAATTGACGGACGAAGGTGTTGCTCAATTGTTTACACAAGAAATCAATAATGCCAAAATTGTTGGAACGGTTGGCGAACTGCAATTTGAAGTCATTCAATATAGGTTGAAGAACGAATATGGCGCTTCCTGTTCTTTTCAGCCGGTTAATTTCTATAAAGCTTGTTGGATAACTTCGCAAAATGAAGAAGTATTCAATAGATTCTTAAAAGCTAAAAAGCCATATTTGGCCAAAGATAAAGATGACAATTATGTCTTTCTGGCTTCTTCCGAATGGATATTAAAACTCACTCGAGAAGAATATCCTGAAATAGAATTCCATTTCACATCAGAGTTCAAGAATAGAAAAAAGGTATAACCTGATTTACAGTTTTAAAGCCTACCTTCCATTATTAAACATTAAACTATGGCTTACGACTCTTATTTGGCAGAAAGGATTACTCAAAAGCTCACCACGAAAGGGATTTTGTTCGAAACTAAGAAAATGATGGGTGGTTTAACCTTCATGGTAGATGATAAAATGTGCGTCGGAGTTTACCAGAATAAATTAATGGCACGAATCGATCCGGAAGATGAAAAAATTGCTTTAGCAAAAGCCGGAGCGGAAGAAATGAAACTCACCAAAAGAAAAATGAAAGGATTTGTTTTTGTTGATCCCATTGGCTTAGATACAGACAAAGAATTGGATTATTGGATCAGCTTACGTTTAAAATACAATCCAAAAGCTAAAAGCAGTAAACAAAAAAAGCAATAAAATCAGGCTTTACTACTGCTTCAAAAATTTCTTTCAAAAAAATAGGCGAATCTCTTAGAATTGTAATATAATTACAAACAAGAAACCCTAAACATAAAAACCCAATGTTCTCCTTTATTAAAAGTATTGGCAGAAAATTAACACAGCATAACCTGACGATTATTATCATAATTGCTGTACTTTCTATTACTTTCTCGCT
>JAGQYH010000210.1 GCA_020436175.1 Bacteroidota bacterium | reverse complement strand
TGAAATTCAGCAAAACACGAAATGCGGAACCACCACTTCGCATCACAAATTGTTGCAACAGTATTTATATCATCTAGTACAAAATCCACCGAAATCCAAAACGACAGCTGCGGCCAAATCGCTTCATGAATTGGCAGAAACGCTGCATCAGCGATCAATGGTGGTGATTTTTAGTGATATGATGGACAATATGGATGAGTTGCCGGAGTTGCTTTTGGCCTTGCAACATTTGAAACACCGCAAGCATGAAGTAATTGTTTTCCATGTACACGACCAGCAAAAAGAATTGAATTTTGAGTTTGAAAATCGACCCTATAAATTTGTGGATCTGGAAACCAATGAAACATTGAAACTGCAACCCAATCAGGTGAAAGATGCCTATATTTCAAAAATGGCATCCATCAAACAGGAGATCAAGTTAAAATGTGCTCAATACAAGATCGACTTTGTGGAAGCAGATGTCAATCAATCTTTCGATCAGATACTATTGCCTTTCTTTGTGAAGAGAAGTAAGATGTATTGATCAGATTTTGGGTAAACGTTTATTCATAGTTTTAAGACAATAGGAAATCGGAAGAAGAAGTTTGAAAAACTTTCTGTTCTTTGATCAATTCAAAACCTAAGTTTGCGTAAAATTGATGTGCAGCGTTTCGTTTCATATTGCATCTTACCCTGATCAATTCAACAGATTGTTCTTTTGCCCAAAGTACTCCTTTTTCTATCAGCGCTTTGCCAATACCTTTTTTTCTTTCCCTTTCATGAACTACTAATGTCACAATTTCTGCAAAGCTGGGTGAGGTGAGTCGATGCATTTTCGTGATATGCATCAAGCCAACAAGTCTTTCTTTGCATACAGCGCCATAAATTATATCATTGGAAGAATCCAACAACACCTTTAATTGTTTTTCAATGATGAATAAAGTGACTTTATATCCCAGTTGATCCAGTAATATTTTTATGGATGAAGCATGGTTGATCTGAATTTTCTGTATGTTGATCGTCATGGTTGTTGAGAGGATTCAAAAAAGGAAGTCCAAAACAATAATCTAAATTATATAATCTTTGCTGTCGAATTAAATTATATTCGAAATATTAAAGGACAATAAAATGAAGATATTTATCACCGGAGCAACCGGATTTATTGGAACACATTTAACACGTCAATTGGTGAACGACAACCATGAGGTCACCGCCTTGCTTCGCACTGAAAGCAAACAAAAACTTTTACCGGCCGGTGTTAAAATAATCAAGGGTGATTTGTCCATTTTCAATGATAAGACGCTACAATTACCTGAATTTGATGTGGTGATTCATTTAGCCGGAACCATTTTTGCCAAGAATGATCAGAAATATTATGAAGGCAACTGTCAGGTAACCAAAGACTTAATTACCTGTTTGGAGCAGCAAGATTGGAAGTTAAAACGATTTTTGTATGCCTCTTCATTGGCTGCTGCCGGCCCTTCGTTTGATGGAAAAGTCATGACAGAAGCCGATCAACCGAATCCCATTGATCCTTATGGAAAAGCTAAATTAGCAGCTGAACGGTATTTGTCAAGAGCGCATAGCTTTCCCATTACCTGTTTCCGACCGGCTATTGTATTAGGACCGGGAGATTGGAATACACTTTCATTGTTTAAAATGGCAAAGTGGGGAGTAGGTATGAATATAGAAGGAAAACCTCAAAAACTTAGTTTTATTGATGTGGATGATCTGAATAGTGCCCTGATGAAAATGATGAAAGATACATCCGGCGACAACAAGATTTATTTTGTTTCGCATCCGGATAGAGTTACGAATAACGACTTGTTTATAGAATTGGGTAAGGTGATGAATAAAAAAGTAAATATCATACCAATGCCTAAGATGGTCTTAAAAGTGGCTATGCAAGTATCATCACTGGTGAGTAGTTTATTGAAAATCACCAATCAACTGGACAAGAAACAATACGATCAATTGATCAATGATTTTGAATGCAGCAGTGCCTTACTACAAAAAGAACTGCAATGGACACCGCGATATGATTTGAATGCTTCGCTGAAAAAGGCTTATATCGGATACAAAGAATTAGGAATGATTTAGATTTGATTTTTTGCAGCTGAATCAAACTTTATGGAACAATGAAGTGTTAGTTTCACATGTGTAGACCCTGGTATTCAAGGCATGAATTTATATTTTAACAATTGCAATAATCTTTAAAAAAAGTGATATTGCTTGTTACTTTCATTTTGACGAACAGATTTAGTTTATACTTTTGTAAAAATTATTAAGCACCATATACACCAAAAAAACGATATGTCAAGCAACCTAGTTATAGTAGAGTCACCGGCGAAAGCAAAAACAATTGAGAAAATTTTAGGAGAAGGGTTTACTGTAAAATCATGCTTCGGACATGTAAGAGATCTAAGTAAAAAGAACAATGGTGTTGACATTGAGAATAACTTTCAGCCCAGTTATGAGGTGCCGGACGATAAAAAGGCGATAGTAAAAGAACTAAAGTCTTTATCCAAAAAATCAGAGGTTTGGTTAGCTACGGATGAGGATCGGGAAGGGGAAGCCATTTCCTGGCATCTTTGCGAAGTATTGGATTTGGATCCAAATCAGACCAAAAGGATTGTTTTTCATGAGATCACAGCACCTGCCATCAAAAATGCAGTGGCCAATCCAAGAACATTAAATATTGATCTGGTCAATGCCCAACAAGCCAGAAGAGTTTTAGATCGATTGGTTGGATTTGAATTGTCACCGGTATTATGGAGAAAGCTAAGCAGTCGAAATTTATCGGCCGGTAGAGTTCAATCGGTTGCAGTTCGTTTAGTAGTAGAAAGAGAAAAGGAGATCAGAGCCTTTGAATATGAATCTAAATTCAGGATAACTGCTGTTTTTCTAAAAGGGAATGAGAAGTTTAAGGCCGTATTGAACAAAAGATTTGAAAAGGAATCGGATGCTTTAGCATTTTTAGAAGCCTGTAAATCGGCCAACTATGAAGTGGCTAAAGTTGAAGTGAAACCGGTAAAGAAATCTCCGGCAGCGCCTTTTACAACATCTACTTTACAGCAGGAAGCCAGTAGAAAATTGAGCTTTTCGGTAACCAAAACCATGTCGGTGGCACAAAAGTTATATGAATCCGGTAAGATCACTTACATGAGAACGGATTCGGTTAACCTATCCGATACCGCTTTGCAAGGAGTTGAGAAATATATTAAAAGTCAGTTTGGTAACGATTACTCCAATCCCAGAAACTACGCTACCAAAGATACTTCGGCACAAGAAGCGCACGAAGCCATACGGCCTACCAATATGGATAAAAATAGTATTGGCGGCACCAGCGACCAAGCGCGTTTGTACGAATTGATTTGGAAGCGAACAGTGGCTTCACAAATGAGTCAGGCTTTATTGGAAAGAACTAAAGTGAAGATCGATGTTTCTAATCGGGAAGAGATATTTGAAGCAGAAGGAGAAGTATTGAAATTTCCGGGATTCTTAAAAGTATATATGGAGTCAACCGATGATGAGGAAGATGAGGACGAAGCAGAAGGCTTATTACCGGCCATGACTGTTGGCGATGCTTTGAAAGGGAACAATATTCAGGCTGTTGAGCGATTTAACAGACCGCCTGCTCGTTATACAGAAGCTAGTCTAGTAAAAAAGTTGGAAGAACTGCATATTGGCCGACCTTCCACCTATGCACCGACTATCGGTACAATTCAAAAAAGAGGTTATGTGAACAAAACCTTCAGAGACGGCGAAGAAAGAAAATACAGACAATTGGAATTGGCCAACGGAACGATCAATGCACTAACGCTAACAGAGACATTTGGAGCTGAAAAGGCAAAGTTGTTTCCCACGGATACCGGTATGTTGGTAACGGATTTCTTGGTAGAGCATTTTGATCGGGTTCTAGACTATGGATTTACGGCAAAAATTGAAAAGGAATTTGATGATATTGCCCAAGGTGATATTGAGTGGCACAATATGTTACAAAGCTTTTATAAACCTTTTCACGCTGAAATTGAAGATACAATAGAGAATGCTGATAGAGTAACTGGAGAAAGAGTTTTAGGCGTTGATCCAAAGTCTGGAAGACAAGTGTCTGCCAGATTAGGACGGTATGGAGCTATGGTGCAGATAGGTACTGCTGAAGAAGAAGAAAAACCGTTATTCGCTAAACTTCGGGAAGATCAAAGTATTGATACCATCACCTTTGAAGAGGCGATGAAATTGTTCGACCTTCCCAGAGTGGTAGGTAGTTTTGAAGGCAAGGAGATAAAAGCCAATATTGGTCGATTTGGGCCTTATGTGATGCATGATGGAAATTTTGCTTCCCTAAAGAAAGATCAAGATCCTTATGATATCAATGAAGAAGAAGCTATAGTGTTGA
>JAGQYH010000020.1 GCA_020436175.1 Bacteroidota bacterium | reverse complement strand
CTCCGAAATTATTTTCACATTATAAAGAAAAAACTTATCCGGAATAATCAGCAATTGATACGAATAAACTATGATACTACTTCAAACTGGTTAGAAGTATTTTTCTCTCCTCCTGCTTTAAGGGCAAGATCACCGGCAAAGAATTCTTTGTGATCATCACCTAAATCAGAACCGGCCATTCTTTGATGCTTCACACAAGAAACTCCTTTACGAATTTCCTGACGTTGAACACCGCCAACATAAGCCAACATACCTAGATCACCGAAATAACCTTTGGATAAATCGTTCATATGTAAAGCAGTTGTATGGTAAGTTGGTAATGTGATCAAGTGGTGGAATACTCCTGCCTCACGAGATGCATCCGCCTGGAAGGTTCGAATCATTTCATCTGCTTTATCAGACAACTCAGTACCATCGTATTTAACATCCATTAATTCTGCTCTATTATAAGCTGACACATCTTTTCCTTCAGCTTTCATGGCATCAAATGCTTGCTGACGGAAGTTCAATGTCCAGTTGAACGATGGAGAGTTATTGTATACCAATTTTGCATTTGGAACTTGTTCTTTTACACGATTAACCATGTGTGCAATTTGTCCTACGTGTGGAGTTGGTGTTTCAATCCAAATTAAATCTGCACCGGCTTGTAAACTGGAAATGCAATCCAATACCACTCGGTCAATGTTGGTTCCTTTCGCAAACTCAAACAAACCACTAGCCAAACGTGCAGGACGGTGTAATTTACCATCTCGTTTGATCAATACTTCATCATCATTCACATCGGCAATATCTACTTCTTCTGTTTTCAAGAAATTAATGTATTGAGAAGCCAAATCTCCTTTTTGATTGGAAACAGGAATGGTTTGCGTTAATCCGGCACCTTCAGAATCCGTTCGGGCAACAATAATTCCATCATCCACACCCAATTCTAAGAAGGCATATCTTAATGCATTGATTTTTGCGTGAAACTCTTCATGCGGAACAGTTACTTTACCATCTTGGTGACCGCATTGTTTTACATCAGACACTTGGTTTTCAATTTGAAGCGCACAAGCACCGGCTTCAATCATTTTTTTACCTAACAAGTAAGTAGCTTCAGGATTACCAAAACCGGCATCAATATCAGCAATGATAGGCACAACATGTGTTTCAAAATTGTCTATTTCTGCCTGTACATCTTCTCCGGCAGCTTTACGACGAAATAAATCATTTAATTCTGTTGCATCCGCTTGCTTCAAGAAAGCATAAATTTCCTCAATTAATGCTGGCACAGCAGTTTTTTCATGCATGGATTGATCCGGCAACGGACCAAACTCAGAACGCAATGCAGCTACCATCCAACCGGAAAGGTATAAGTATTTCTTATCTGTAGTTTTGTGATGCTTTTTAATGGCAATCATTTTTTGTTGTGCCACAAACCCATGCCAACATCCTAAAGATTGTGTGTATTTTGATGAATCAGCATCATATTCAGCCATATCCTTACGCATGATAGCTGCTGTATATTTGGCAATATCAAGACCTGTTTTAAAACGGTTTTGTACGACCATACGAGCGGCATTCTCAGGGCTGATGGCATCCCAAGTACTTCCAAACTTCGCCTTAAGTTGTTGCACTGCTTCTAAAACAGAAGAATAATTTGTTTGTGATGAATTTCTCATAATTTAATTTAAAGTAACTTTAAGTAATCTATTGTTTAGTAATGAATAGTATAGTTTAAATTTGATCGTAAGCTTTAGTCGTTAAAAATTCCTCTAACTGTTCGCCAAAAATTAATTGTTTAAACAATTCAGCCGCCTCTTCAAATTTACCGTTCGTAAAATTATCCTTACCTACTAATTGTTCAATTTTCTCCAATTGACCCGGAATCAAACTTTCCACCAATTCTTTTGTTATCGATTCTCCCGTATCCAATTTAGCATTTGGATTGTTCAACCATTGCCAAACTTGTGTTCTGGAAATCTCAGCCGTAGCAGCATCCTCCATTAAGTTATAAATTGGCACACAACCATTTCCTCTCAACCAAGCTTCAATATATTGAATGCCTACATCGATGTTTTTCTTGATGCCTTCTTCTGTGATGTTTCCTTCCGGGACTTTTAAAAGATCTGCAGCAGTTACATTAACATCTTCTCTTTTCTTATCAATTTGATTCGGATTAGGCATGTATTTATTGAATTCATCCAATGCCACTTGTACCAAAGCAGGATGGGCTACCCATGTTCCGTCATGTCCGGCTTTCGCTTCTCTTTCTTTATCCGCTCTTACTTTTTCCAATGCTGCTGCATTCGCTTCAGGATCATTCTTAATTGGAATTTGTGCTGCCATTCCACCCATAGCATGAACTCCTCTCTTATGGCAAGTTTTGATCACCAACTCGGAGTACGATTTCATAAAGTGAGTTGTCATACCTACTTGCGCTCTGTTCGGCACCAAAAATTCTTTGTTGGCACTTAATCGCTTAATGTATGAGAATATGTAATCCCATCTACCGCAATTCAATCCGGCAGAATGATCTCTCAACTCAAATAAAATTTCATGTAATTCAAAAGATGCCAAAATAGTTTCCACTAAAACAGTAGCCTTGATAGAACCTAAAGGTAGTTTTACCATGCTTTGAGCCAAAATGAAAATATCATTCCATAATCTTGCTTCTAAATGACTTTCCATTTTAGGCAGATAAAAATACGGTCCTGTTCCTCTTGACAATTGTTCTTTTGCATTATGATAGAAAAACAATCCAAAATCAAGCATAGAGGCGCTGATCGGCTCTCCATCAACAGTAATATTCTTATCTACCATGTGCCATCCTCTAGGACGAACCAACAAAGTAGCGATGCGCTCATTTAATTGATATGATTTGTTTCTTTCGGGATCGTGGAAAGAAATGGTTTTTCTCACCGCATCTCTCATATTGATTTGACCACCAATATTGTTCTCCCATGTTGGAGAGTTGGAGTCCTCAAAATCAGCCATAAACATTTTGGCTCCACTATTCAAGGCATTGATCACCATTTTCCTGTCAACAGGTCCGGTAATTTCAACTCTTCTATCTTGTAAATCGGCCGGGATTGGAGCACATGTCCAGTTGCCTTCTCTAATGGCCCATGTTTCCGGTAAGAAATCCGGTAATTTTCCGGCATCTAAATCCTTCTGACGTTGAACTCTTCTCTCTAAAAGACCTTTTCTCCTTTCGTTAAATGTTCTATGAAGTTTAGCAACGAATTCTAGTGCGTCTTTAGTTAATATTTCTGCAAATTCTGATGTGTATTTTCCTGTTACTTCTACCCCTCTAGGTGTATTGTATGCCATTTTTAAATTTTTATTTTCTGAAATGGACTGCGAAAATACTAAATTGAAAGCGAGAATGTAACACTCTGATGTTATTAGATTTTTAACCAGGTCAATAAAAAATGTTATTATTATTTAGCATAACAACTAATATCCCCGATTCCATAAAAATATTGTGGATTACTTAGATTTTAGTGCATAACTATTGCAAAATGAAGCCTTATTTCGATAACCAAATTTCTCTTAACTTTTTGGCTTTCGCACTTGGTCTTTCTCGTTCCACAATCTCATAGGCAACTCTTTTACTCTGCGTAACCGGAATTTCGATTTCTTTCATCAATCCTCCTCTACTGACCAGTACTTTTACATTGCTGCCTGCCTTTTTCTGTTCCAGTATCTTCTCATAATCTTTAAACACTCTAAAATCGTCGATGGCAATGATCTCATCATTTACATTTAAGCCGCCCAGATAACCTCCATAGTTTTTATCTAGTTTCTTAATTATCAATTTCTCTTCTTCCCAACTTGCAACAATACCCAATTCAGTTTTCGCTTTATCCTTTTCCTTATTCTTTAAGGTTAATCCCACATAGGCGAAGTACTTTTCAAAATTGACCGCTTCCTTACCGTATATGTGCTTTTCAAAGAATTTGTTTAGTTTTTTACCTGCAATGGTATTAACGGTATTTAAAAAATCACTTTCTGAAAAACCCTGTGTAGGATTGTTTTGATAATCTTTGAATAGTTGACGCATCACATCAGTTAGGCTTCTTTCTCCATCAGTTTCGTGCAGGATGATAAAATTCAATACCAACGCTACCAACGAACCTTTCACATAGTAAGACACTGAATTATTGAGTGAATTTTCATTTTGACGATAATATTTGATCCAGGCATCATAGCTGGCTTCTGTTAAAGATTGTGTATCATCTCCCGGGTTATTTACCACCGAATTTAAGTTCTTCGACAAAGTATCCAAGTACTCTTTTCTTGTAAAGATTTCACTTTTAAGGAGAATGTAGTCATCGTAATAGCTGGTGATGCCTTCCACCACCCACAATTGCTTGGTATAATTCTCATTATTGTAATCAAATGGACCTAAAACTTCCGGACGGATGCGTTTTACATTCCATAAATGAAAATACTCGTGCGACATCAAGCCCATTGTTCTACAATACTTTTCATTCGGATAATAATCCCAACGCGGCACCTGACAAACCGTTGAGTTGCTGTGCTCTAAACCATTGTATCTACTTTCAGTATTGTGGATGATGAATAAAAATTCCTTACATGGATGACCTCCCATGATGTCTGTTGCTACTTGACATACTTTTTCCAAATCCTTCACAAAGGTTTTGTTATTGCCATTATTGACGCCATAAATGGCCACTTGATGAGGCACTCCGCCGGCTTTAAAAGCAAATGATTCAAAGTTGCCGATTTCCACCGGGCTATCCACTATTTCATCATAGTTCTCTGCCATCCTTGTCCAATCATCATCCTTTACTTTCTTTAGGGAAGTCGCAATTTTCTTCCATTGTTTAAAGGGCCTAAACTTAATGGTGATCGGAATATCCAAATGATCTTCAACATATAAAAAAGTAGCGGCTCCATTTAATGCTGCGTGTTCAACATCTACAAAGTTGGTTCTCACAGTAGCTTCAAAAGCATAAAATCTATAATTAATGACCAATTTAGATCGACCAGCCGTATTGATTTCCCAAATATTTTTTCTAATCTTATCGAATGACAAGGCTTGCTTATTATTGTCCAATACTTCGAACTGATCGATATGCTGCGAATATTCTCGCAATAGATAAGATCCAGGCGTCCAAACCGGCATCCCAACTTTAATTGATTGTTGATCAATTTTGTTGATCGTCATTTTTATGTAAGTGTAATGTGTATGTGGATCAGGAAAAGAAACGTTGAATTGGATGGTCATAGTCAGATCATTAGTGCTAAAAAATAGCGAATAGATTATTTATTTTGTTGGCGGCAAAGGTAATTAGATTTAACTACAAATATGAATACTAAAGAAAAAGCAAAATCACTTTGGGGTGCTCCTAAAAAGTTTAACTCTAAAGAAAACAAAGAAGAAAGAAAGGTTAGTTGGTTAGAACTCTTCTATGATTTGGTTTACGTGATCGCTATTGCCAATATTACGCATCATGTTGCAGCTCACTTCAATATGGATAGTCTTTTCAGTTTTCTGTACTTTTTTGTCATGATCTTTTGGGGCTGGCTCAATGGCAGCTTATACTACGATTTACATGGAAGTTTTGGATTGCGAACTAAATTGGTGACACTCTGGCAAATGCTAATAGTGGCAGCATTAGTAGTTACGTTACAAGGAAATTTAGACCATCAAACCAATAGTATTACAGTGGTTTTGATGATCATGCAACTTTATATCACCTATTTATGGTGGAGCGTGGGATTTTATGACAAGGAACATCGAAAATATAGTAAGTGGTATATAATATGCTATTTGATTACGCTTTGTCTTATTTGCTCAACCTTCTTTTTTGAACAAAAATATGATTTCATCATCCTCTCCATTTCGCTTATCACCAATTACATTCCGCCCTTTATTTTACATATGCGATACCGAACTAGCGATTTTGAGTTGAATCTATCGTCGAGTATGTCCGAGCGACTGGGATTGTTTACCATTATCATTTTTGGTGAATTGGTTATCGGTGTTATTAACGGCACCAGTGCAATTGCGTCAAGTGATCTCTGGATTTGGATCAATTTCAGTCTGGGTATTACTATTGTTTTTACACTGTGGTGGCTATTTTTCACACTTGTTTCTGATAGAGCATGTAAAAATGGTTTGTTCAACAGCAGTTTGTTGGAAATATTGTACATCCCAACACTAATGGCTTTGGCGCTAACGGGGGCATGTTTTAGTAAGCTATTTTCCTATTATATACACCACGATCATCACTTGGAGTGGACCACTTATGGCTTCGGCGTCTCACTAGTCATTTATTTATTTATTTATTGGGAATTATAGCATTGTTGAATTATCTAAAATTTACGCCAATAATGAAAAAATTCATCCAAAGAGTAAAGCTTTCATTGATTCTTCTGGCGATATTGATCGGTAGTTTTACCATTTTTTATGAAGCCAAAACACTAACTTTATATTTGGGAGTTATTCAGGTGGCACTCCTTATTCACATTGTCATTATGAATAATGGTTGGTATAATTTACACCACCCCAATGACATTTAGCAATCGTTAGCAATAAGTTGGACACATTTAAAAATGAATTACAGATATTTGTATATCAAACCAATAGGACAATGGAGACAATAAGAGAAACAGCAATTGATAGTGAAAGAGCAATGGAATTAGAGAACAGGTATGGCGCCCATAACTACCATCCGTTGCCTGTTGTTTTATCCAAAGGAAAAGGTGTATTCGTTTGGGATCCTGAAGGAAACAGATACTACGACTTTTTATCCGCTTACTCGGCCGTGAATCAAGGGCATTGTCATCCAAAGATTATTGACGCCTTGAATGAACAAGCTCAAAAGTTAACACTGACAAGTAGAGCTTTTTACAATGACATTTTGGGGCAATATCAAAAATACGCTTGTGAGTATTTCGGTTTTGACAAACTACTGCCGATGAATTCCGGCGCAGAAGCCGTTGAAACAGCCATTAAATTATGCAGAAAGTGGGCGTATCAAAAAAAGAATATCTCAACAAATGATGCAATAATCATTGTTTGTGAAAACAACTTTCATGGAAGAACCACCACTATTGTTTCTTTTAGTGATGATGATACGGCCAAAAAAGAATATGGTCCTTACACTCCGGGATTTATATCCATACCCTACAATGATGCTAAAGCTCTAGAAACTGTTTTAACTAACCATAAGAATATTGCAGGATTTTTAGTTGAACCCATACAAGGTGAAGCGGGCATTTTTGTACCGGATGAAGGCTATCTCACAGCTTGTAGAAAGTTGTGCAGTGATCATAATGTATTGTTTATTGGTGATGAAATTCAAACCGGTATTGCAAGAACGGGTAAGTTGTTGGCATTAGATCACGAAAACGTTAGACCTGACATCTTAATTCTGGGTAAGGCAGTTTCCGGTGGCGTTTTTCCTGTAAGTGCTGTTTTAGCAGATGACGACATTATGCTTTGCATTCAACCCGGCGAACATGGTTCAACTTACGGCGGCAATCCATTGGCCTGCGCCGTTGCCATGGCTGCATTGGAAGTAGTTAATGAAGAGAAATTAGCGGAAAATGCAGAACGATTGGGTCAACTTTTTCGAAAAGAAATCAGAAGTCGACATTTACCATTAATAACCTTAGTAAGAGGCAAAGGACTTTTAAACGCTATTGTGATTGATGATACACCCGACAGTGAAACTGCATGGAACATCTGTTTGAAATTAAGAGATAATGGCTTATTGGCTAAACCTACACATGGTAATATTATTCGGTTGGCACCGCCCTTGGTCATTACAGAAGATCAGTTAATGGATTGTGTGGAGATCATTGAAAAGACTTTGAAAGAATTTGCAAAGTAGTTTTTGCTATACGCTATAAGCTATACGCCTTATGCTGTAGGCTTGCACGCTTTTTGAATTTAACTTTTCCAACTGCAATAAATGTTCCCTATTCAATATTATTTTTAGGAAGGAAAATTCAATTTTATCAATTATAAGTCGATTTGAATAAAAAAAGTCATTGACAAATGGCCAATGACTTCCTTATAAATACTCAGTTATTGTCGTTAAAACAACTTGTTAATAGTCTCTAAGCACCTTAACCTCTCCCGTAATTGATATGGGAGAACTACTTCCTTGTTCAACGATTGTCCCTAGAAATGTACCTCTTATCAATTCACCAACATCACCAAATGCTGTGTAAGTAAGTGTAACATTATCAGCATTGTACCATGTCCAATTTCCATTGTCAATCGTACCTATTCTAAATTGTTGCTGATTAGGATTTGAACCCGTAAATACATGATCTCCCAACCATGAAGGGCCGGATGTTGAATCTCTAAAAATTGAGTAACGAATATTATTGTTGTTATAAGTTGAAAAAAGACTATGGAAATATGGCCCGTCTAAACCTACTTCAATGGTATCAATCAACAAATACTCGACACCGCTAATACTGAATCTCACAAACTCATCCAGCTCATCACAAACATCAATTGTTGCTACATCCGTAACAGCTCCTGAAATTGGATAGGTATTCCATCCACTACTTAACTCATTATCTAAGTCAACAACACGAACATCAATACTCGTAATGCCATTGCAATAAACAAACGGAATACTGAAACTTTCACCATTACCGTAATAGAATTCTTCAATAAATCCGGCTTTTATGGCAATGGATGCGTTGCCAATAGCATTACCATCACAGTCCACTGCTGTGCCAATAATTTCAGTAATGTTGGTGGATACATCCACAGCTATATTTCCTAAATTCTGATCCTCACTAAAAGGACCAATGGTTTCGCTGTAGACCACTTCATTACATTGGTTGAATATCTCAAGCAGTAAAGATTCATTGGCCGGCATTTTACCGCAAAAAACACCATCAATATCAGTATATCCGGTTCCTACCGGTCGGTTTGGGCTTCCATTGGTTCTACTCACTTTTACCAATACATTTACGAGTGGTGTATTACCCTCAAAGAGGGTTCCCGTTACTTTCACAATAGGAAATGGAGCATCACAATTCCAAAAAGAAAAATGACTCACCTGCCCGACATACTTATCGCCTACTAAAGTGGCGCTCCCTTCCTCAATCCAAATTCCCTTTGATTCATCGAAATACCACAAAGGAATGGTGGTTGGTGCACCGATAGCAACTGCCGGATCTAATGGTAATGTGATCTCCGCAAAACTGCCTTCCGCCACATTTAATTGCTCCCCTAAACTTCCTTCCAGCTCTACTACGACCATTCCATAAGTTTCCAATGCTTGCTCGTCTCCGGATTCATCTTCCGCTATCAAATCGCCCGGCATCATTTTTTCAAAATCATCATCAACAGGATTCAATCTTTTAGCATAAACACTTACAATGCCCGAATAAATGGAACCATCAGCTTTTCTAATACCATTAGCAGGCAATTTGATCTTTGTACCATCTCCCAAAGCGGCATCTCCACCATTGGCACCATCCACCATTACGGCAGTGCCTTTTTCCATGAGTATGATCTTAACCCTGTTGACACTATTTTTTACAGGTTGAAATGTCCGGGAGCCATTAAAATAGCCTGATTTTTTAGCCAAAATAAATGCGTTATCCGCAGCAATCGAAACATTTGAAAAGAAGAAATTACCATCACTATCCGAAGAAGTCGTTTGTTCTTCCAATTCAATAAGCACATTAGACAATCCATCTCCATTTTCATCGGTTATTGTACCAAATACCGAAGTGGTTACTTTTTCAATTAGTGGGTTAATGATGATATTCTCATCATCTTTGCAACCTGAAATGGCTAACAATACTACGATTACAATGAGCCATAAATTCTGTACATTTTTCATGATTGGTTTTTTAGATTCGCAAATAACAATCTGTTATACAAAGCAGATTATACTACATAAAACTCCCAAATTCCTTCATTCGTTGCCTGAAGAAATAACAAGTTACCAAATATCCGAAGAAACTTTCATTAGTATGAACAAACTTAGCATAATGCTGCTTTATTCTGTTATGTAACAATCCGAAGACTTCACCCTTGCTTTGCCATTAGACAGTGGCCATTGAAAGTGATAGTCGGTCCAGGTTAAATCTGTAAGGTAGCGTTGGTCAGGTTGATAATAGTCTGTATAGATCAATTGAGCACCACTTTCCACTGCCTTATCTCTTCTCGAAACATCTCCACTTCTGGCTTCCTTTGTGCCTGAGTCCGCTCTGGTTCGAACTATAAATCCCATTTCAACCGCCTCTTGAATTCTATTAAAATTAGATTCAGGACCATCTATCACTTTGATGACAAAATCATCGTTATTGGTAATACTGCTATTCGTCCCAAAAATCGTCTCTCCTATTTCATTTTGTCCTAAACCAAAGAACAAAAACTTACCCTTGGCTTGTTCAATTGTGGGCCATCCTTCAGCTTGCAACGCCTCATACAATGTTGTAAAATCTCCACGCATTTCTTTGGGTGTAAAAAGTTTATCCTCCGGAAGTACTTCCCTAATCTCTACAGGAATTGATGCCTTTGCAGTTGTCGTAAAATCCTTCACCTTAGCAAATCCGGGTAACGGAATTTCTGTTTCCTTTAACTCCAACATGATAAAAACCGGTAAATGTCCCGGATGACTTTCTGACCAATTCAATAGTGTCTGCAAAGCATCTTTAAACGAGACATAATGTGTTCTGTAATCTACATCCGGAATATGCAATACCTTTAAACCAGGTTCATTATAAGCTTCAATTCCCGAAGCAATCGGCTCTCCAACCAATGCTAAACCGGCTCTGTTAAAAAATATTCCACCTTCCGGGTCGTAATAGATATCTAGCTCTATCGCCCGCACGTTATGCTCATCCAGTTGTTCCGGCAAGGGCACATGATTATACTCCCATTCATTTAAAGGATCACTTTCCTCCGGTAGAAATGATGTAAAGGCTTGTAATACAGTTAAAATCGGCTGATACGTGCGAAGTCTGTAACTATTGTGCGAGCCGATAACTTGAATCTCATTGATCTTTACATCCGAAATTTCATCCAAATTACAAGCTCTGCCTTGCGATTCTAATATATTATCATCCTTGCAGGACACTGCCAATAAAACAAGTAAAAATCCAATCAATAGTGTTTTGTAAGTGCTTTTCATTTTATAAATATAGATAATGATTATGATCTACTCAGGCATGTTCACTTGGCAAATCGCTTCTTTAAAATAGGCTGTAGAAAAATAGTCAATAATATGATTAAAGTACCAATATAAAAACGGTTATCCATTTCTTTATTCTCCTGGAAAATGAGCCAGGCTAATATAATTCCATAAACCGGTTCCAAATTATTAGCCAAGGAAGTAGTAAAAGCATCCAACTTTTTTAGAGCGATAACATAAAGAATGTAAGGAATGGTTGTACAAAATATAGCCAATATCAATAAATAGGTATAATCCAAATGACTCCCGATATACATTGCATTTGGAAAATACCGAAGGTAAACCGGCAACCATACCGACAGAAAAATAAAGGCGCCTAATATTTGTAGAAAAGAGAAGGAAAACGGTTCGGCGTAATCAATAAACTTTTTATTCAGCGATGTAAAAAGTGCCGCAAAAAAGGCGGATAATAATGCCATTATAATTCCTACCAAATAACTTGTATCGGAAAAGTAAAAAATCAGATAAATGCCCGGTATAACGGCAATGCCTAACATCGCCTCATATATTCTGAATTTCCTTTTCGTAATAAACGGTTCAATAAATGAAACCATTAAGGCCACTGTTGCCATCAAACTCAATGCTATTGAAACATTGGCATATTTAATGGCACCATAGAAAAAAATCCAGTGAATAGCCACTATCACACCTGCTCCACCAATTTTGATGGCCTGCTGCCATGTCACCTGCTTTAATCCTTTATGTGTTTTTGATAAAAGCAAAAAACTTAGGCTGACCAATGCCGTTCTATACCAAACCAAAATGTATTCATTATAGGTGATTAATTTGCCCAAAATAGCGGTTACTCCCCACAAGAAAACTGCTATATGCAAAAACAAATATGCCCTTGAATCCGAATTCATTTATGATCATTTATTAGATGCTCAATACTTCGTAAAGCTACATCTATTTTACTTGGATTAAAACCAAGATCATACGCTTTAACACTATTCAGAGATGAATCTTTTGGGCGATAATCCAAATTCAATTCGGATCGGGTAACCGGAAGAATCTTGCTTTTATCTAACCGAAACGCATCACAAAAATGCATTCCCAATTCCAATCGGGAAACGCGTTCTTTCCCACCAAGATGCAGCACTCCATTAAAATCAATGTCTAGCAACTGAATGATAAATGCCGCCACTTCATCCACCCATGCCGGACTCCTGAATTCATCCGTGAAAAGTTGCTGTATATTACCTATTGAAATACTATTAATAAACTGATGCGTCAATCCCTTATGCTGATTTAATCCTATACCAAACAGCAGAGGCAATCTCACTATAATGGAATAATTGTTAGCTTTCAAAACACCTTCTGCCTCAACTTTTAATCGGCCGTACTCCATTGTAGGCAAGGTTTCATCCGATTCCAAATAAGGAGCATTGTTCCCATCAAAAACCAAATCGGTTGAAGTAAAAATCAGTTTAGCCTTGTTGATACGACACCACTCCCCGATCAATGCAGTAGCCTCAACATTAATAGCATAAGCCTCTGCTTTATTGCCCCTACAACCACTTTCGCCTGAAATAGCTGCACAATGAATGATGTAATCCGGTTCAATATTATTCAAGTTTTCAAGTATGTCCTTTTCAGAAGTTAAACTGAAGGAATAACACTTTTCTGTCGGTAAATCGATATTCGACTGCAATGTCCATCCATAAACATCATATAACGTTTTCGATAATTGTACCAAATGACTGCCTAAAAATCCTCCGGCACCTGTAATTAACAGCTTTTTCATTGGTACTAATATCAGAATTTCTTACATTTATGCAGTTAGATAGAGGAAAATATCCGAATGGTTACTTTTAAGAACAACTGATTAAAAGCAATTTTCTTAACCGTAACGGAAAACCCTTTTTTGCTTTCGGATATTTCCTTTATTTTTTCAATTGAGATAAAATGATAAAAAAATTCAATTCGCTTCAAGAGTTCTATCCTTTTTATTTAACCGAACATAGCAATACGATTTGCCGGTCACTTCATTTTGTAGGAACCTCTATTGTTATTGGATTATTGATTTCTGCCATCATTACTCAAAAATGGTGGTTGTTGCTGCTAATGCCTTTGGCGGGTTATGGATTTGCTTGGGTGGGTCATTTTGTATTTGAAAAGAATAAACCGGCAGCTTTTAAGCAACCATTGTACAGTTTAGCATCAGATTTTCTAATGTTTTATCACATCATCACATTCCAGATTCAGGAAAAGCTAACCGAAGCAAAAAGCATTTATGGAACAAATTGAGTTCCTTTATTAATGAAATTTGCTGACAGGAATAATTCAAAATAATTATTTCTTATTTCTACCTTTTACACTCCAAGTAAAGATAAACTCGGCCACTTCTTTACCATCTTCGGCATAACCCACTGTTTTAGTTGTAAAAGTGTGTCCCTCTCCGGTTTCTGCCGCCAATTTCACTTTTTCTTTGATCAGCTGACCATCATGACACTCAAAGGTCGTAACGCCCAAAGCTCTGTTGATAAAAGTAGATTCACAACCCACCACAAAAGTGGCTACGGAAGGCGTAATATTCTTCGAATAAGTTACCAGTATAATGCCGCTGGCCATTTCTGCAGCCATACCCAATACCGCCCAATAGGTTGTTTTAAACGGATTCTTATTTAGAAATTTGTAAGGGACTGCCACTTTACAACTATTATCATCAATATGTTTAATGTACATGCCGGAAAGAAATCCCAAAGGCAAATTGTAGATCATGCCTAATCGCAACAGCAAACGATTATTCATTCTCTTTTGCTGTTTTGCAATTTTAACATCATTAAACACTGCCTTCCTATAGGTCTTCTTATCTTCCGTTACTTCCATGCCAATATGGGATTAGTGATTCATTAATAATTTTAAAAGTAATACTAAATTTGTGATATGATAAATAACTTGTTAAAACTATTTGTTCCTGCTGTTGCTATCATGATAGCCGGACATTTTTTGGATGCGGTAATTGTCCAATCCTTTGGAATTGCAATTATCGTATCAATTGTATTGGGTCTACTAAATATGACCGTAAAACCTATTTTACAAATTCTCACCATACCGGTAACCATTCTTACATTAGGCTTGTTTCTTATCATTATTGATGCAGTATTGGTGATCTTTACCTCTAAAATTATTGAGGGATTCCAAGTGGACAATCTGTTTTGGGCCATCATTTTTAGTCTTTTTGTTTCCGTTACCTCTACTGTTTTAAATTACTTCTTAGATTAAACGGTATGAAGAAACTATATTATTTAGCCACTTGCAGTACCTGTATCAGAATAATTAAATCACTTGAGTTGGATAAACAGTTGGAGATGCAGGATATCAAAACAGAAAAAATTACGGAATCTCAATTGGATCAAATGGCGGATATGGCCGGCTCTTATGAAGCTTTGTTTAGCCGAAAAGCAATGAAGTATAAATCAATGGGCTTAAAAGATCGGGTTTTAAATGAATCAGATTATAAAAAGTTAATCCTTGAAGAATACACCTTTCTTAAAAGACCTGTTGCTATTGTTGAAGACCGGATATTTATCGGTAATGCTAAAAGCACCATTGAACAACTCGGTACTGCCTTGTCAAAATAGCATATATTTTTATACCAACAAGACATAATTTCCTGTTTTCAAAATTTACATAACAAAATAAAGACATTTTGTCATGATGCCGATCATTTCATCATAAGGTATAGTTTTTGAACTTTGGTTCATCATTGAAATGTTAATAGATTAAAGAACAACTTATATAAATTATGAACCCAAATAACTTTACCATAAAATCCCAAGAAGCATTGGCCAAAGCACAACAATTAGCTTTTGATGCCAAGCATGCACATATGGATACGCTACACCTTTTAAAAGCAATCCTGGAAATTGACAAAGACGTTACCCCTTACCTTTTTGAAAAATTAGGTGTAAAAATGGATAAAGTCATCGCAAAAGTGAATGACAGCTTAAGTAAACAACCCATCGTTTCGAGTGAGCAACTAAAATATCCATCATCTGCCATGGCACAAACGCTTTTAAAGGCAAATAGCTACTTAAAAGAATTTGGTGACGAATATGTTTCAATTGAGCATTTGTTATTGGCGTTATTGGCCAACAGCGATCAAACCGCCAAGATCTTAAAAGATGAAGGAATTACGGAAGGATTCTTGAAAGGTGCCGTAAAAGATTTAAGAAAAGGCAGTACGGTGACCAGTCATAGTGCAGAAGCTAACTATAACTCATTAGACAAATATGCCAGAAATTTAAATGATCTGGCCACCAAGGGAAAATTGGATCCCGTTATCGGTAGAGATGAGGAAATCAGACGAGTCATGCATATCCTATCCAGAAGAACCAAAAATAACCCTATTCTAGTTGGTGAACCCGGCGTGGGAAAAACTGCCATTGCCGAAGGTATCGCACACAGAATCATAAGTGGCGATGTTCCTGAAACACTTAAATCCAAAACGATTTACTCCTTAGATATGGGAGCATTGATCGCCGGTGCAAAATACAAAGGTGAGTTTGAAGAGCGGTTAAAAGCCGTTATCAAAGAAGTAGTGAACTCAGACGGACAGATTATTTTGTTCATTGATGAAATTCATACTTTGGTTGGCGCAGGAAGCAGTGGATCTGAAGGCGCAATGGATGCCGCCAACATTCTGAAACCTGCCTTAGCAAGAGGTGAATTACGAGCTATTGGTGCCACTACTATTAATGAGTATCAAAAATACTTTGAAAAAGATAAAGCGCTGGAAAGAAGATTTCAAAAAGTATTGATCTCCGAACCTAGTATAGAAGATTCCATTTCTATATTAAGAGGTTTGAAAGAAAAATATGAAACGCATCATAAAGTGGTCATAAGAGATGAAGCTATTGTCAACGCTGTTGAACTATCCAACAGATATATCCCTGATCGTTTCTTACCGGATAAAGCCATCGACTTGATCGACGAAGCTGCCGCCAAACTCCGTTTGGAAATGGATTCTGTTCCGGAGGAATTGGATGAATTGGAAAGGAAGATCAGGCAACTTGAAATTGAGCGAGAAGCACTTAAAAGAGAAGACAACAAGGAAAAAGTTGAAGAATTGAGCAAGCAAATCGCCGACCTTTCTGAAGACAGAAACGCTTTGAGAGCCAATTGGGAAGGTGAAAAAAATATTCTGGATAACATCAATGCCAGAAAACATGACATTGAAAACTATAAGTTAGAAGCAGAACAAGCAGAGCGAAATGGAGAATATGGAAAAGTAGCCGAGATCAGATATGGTAAGATAAAAGCTACCGAAGATGCTTTGGAAAAATTGGAGGAGAAATTAGAAGAAATGAAATCCGGCAACCGTTTAATGAAAGAAGAGGTAGATGCTGAAGATATTGCTGAAGTAGTGGCCAAATGGACAGGAATACCGATGACAAAAATGTTACAATCCGAGCGAGATAAGTTGTTATCTCTGGAAGATCAGTTACATCAAAGAGTGATTGGACAAGATGAAGCCGTAACCGCTGTGGCTGATGCCATCAGAAGAAGCAGAGCAGGTATTCAAGATCAAAATAAACCATTAGGTTCCTTCATATTTATAGGAACAACAGGAGTTGGTAAAACCGAATTAGCGAAGGCACTAGCCGAACTATTGTTCGATGATGAAAAATCTATCATTAGACTGGATATGTCGGAATACATGGAAAGGCATAGTGTTGCAAGATTGGTAGGTGCCCCTCCGGGTTATGTGGGTTATGATGAAGGAGGTCAATTAACAGAAGCGGTAAGACACCATCCCTATTCGGTGGTACTGTTAGATGAGATCGAAAAAGCACATAGCGATGTTTTCAATATTTTATTGCAAGTACTGGAAGACGGAAGGTTAACTGATGGGAAAGGTAGAGTGGTTGATTTTAAAAACACCATTATCATAATGACTTCTAATACTGGATCACATCTAATACAAAAGAACTTTGTAAATGTAAAAGAAGAAGATATTTTCTCTGCTACGGAAACCAGTAAAATTCAAGT
>JAGQYH010000209.1 GCA_020436175.1 Bacteroidota bacterium | reverse complement strand
GTTATAATAATCTTCACCAAAATAGGATTTAAAGGATTGAATGCCTTTGTCCGTAAAATGGGGTAGTAAAATGCTCCAGATCATTTTTTCACCATCCTGATTGCTTTCAGTACCTCTTATTTTTTGTTGTGTTAACCAAAAGAAAGCGATCAACCAAGAGATAAATGCAAAATTGTGATACAGTCCAGCAAAACTTTCCGGTTTCATATTACCAATCTTAATGGAGAAAGCTATGGTCGCTTCATTATCAGCGATGGTTTGTTTAGCCATTTTTCTGAATTGTGCCTTAATTTTTGGATGATTGAGTACATGGACATCCGTAAAAATAAAAGCATATTCCCGTTGAAACTTATAATACAATTGCACTTCATTGTGTAGGTTTTCAAAAGAGGGGAACTGCCTGGATTTAGTGCGCTCGGTCTCAATTTTTTGCCACATTTCATCGGCTATGGCCTCCAGTAAAATGTCTTTATCCTTAAAATGATAGGTTAAATTGCCTCTGCTGATGCCTACAGAACCTGCCAGTTCAAATAAGGAAATAGCGCTGAAACCAACGTCATTAAAAGCTTTTTTAGCCTTAAGCAATATCTTATCTCTGGTTTTCAATTCAATGCCAAATATAAAATATTTAGTCATTAATGACTAATAAAATAGTTGTTATTAAAAATTTTTTAGAAAATACCAATGATGAAGTAATTATTTGGCAAATCTTAAAAATAATCAGTTTAACTTTGCAGGCTAAAAGGAAATTTACCGCATTATGAAGAATGAGCTTTTTACTAAATGTCAGGAGTTTGTGGACGCAAAGAAGGCAGTGTTGAATGAAGCTATTGCCACCATCAAAGAAGAGATGGAAGGAGAATCTAAGAATTCAGTTGGAGAAGATTATGATTCAACTAAAGAACAATTGCATGCTGAACATGAGAATTTGATGATTCAAAGAAATGAAGTCAATATGCTTCAAACCATATTAAATACCATTAATCTTAGTGCAGAACCCAAAACCGTATCGATCGGAGCCTTGGTAAAAACGACAAAAGCTAATTATTATATATCTATTCCTGTTGGTAAAATAACGATCGGTGATGTGGTGGTTTATGCGATTTCCAAAGCTTCTCCAATAGGAAGTTTATTGGCCGGTAAGCAAGTAGGCGATGAAATTGTGTTTAATGGAAATATCATTAAGATCACTTCAATAGAATAAAGCAATACACTGTATTCAATTCTAATTGTCAATTTCACTTTTTGGTACCACGATTTAATCCTTCTTTTGTATTAAAGATCAGCTGTGCGTATGAAAAATGAACTTTTGAAGATCTGCAAGGAATTTGTGGCAGAAAAGAAGGATATTCTCCAATTAGCTTTAGAGGATATTAAAGAGGCCATGGCCAACGAAACCAAAAGCTCGGTGGGCGATAAGTTTGAAACGACAAGAGCACATTTGCAAAGCGAACAGAATAATTTACATCTTCAACTAATTGAAGTCAATACGCTTGAAACGGTCTTAAATTCTATTGATACCAACCATGTTTCCGCTAAAGTGGAATTGGGTAGCTATGTTGTCACTTCAAGATCCAATTACTTTATTGCTATTCCAATCGGAAAGATGGTGGTGGACAAGACGACAGTTTATGGTATTTCTATGGCGTCTCCCATTGGCAAGCTTTTAATGGGAAAGACGGTTGGAGAAGCGATTACTTTTAATGGCGTTACTTCGGAGATTAAGGGAATTGCTTAAGAAGAGCGGTAGTTTATAAAACTTCTTACACAATAATCAATTTTAATCTACATTAGATGATGTAAGATCAAGATTTTGCAAGAACTATTCTTAAAACAAAAAGAACGATTAAGGGATTTTTCACTGTCGGTAAATTCTTTGATGATAATAGTGTGCCTGCTATTATTTGTAGGGAAGACTTTTGGTCAGGTTGATCCCGCCGGTTTTAAGAATCTTCGTACTAAAAAAGTGGAAATAACCACAGATACCATTGTTTTGGATACTGCCAGCATTTTATCAACTTCATTTATTGCAACTGATGTAGCCAAAGGCAGCAAACTGGATACCAGTCAATATTTTCTCAATTGGGCACAAGGATTCTTCGTTGTACGAGATTCATCATTGTTGGGTAAAGACATACAATTTGTTTACAGAGTTTTTCCTTATAAACTTGAATTTATCTCTTATCATAAAAGTCTGGATCGGATTGTTCCCTATAATGCCGACAGCTCTTATTTTAATCCGTATTACTACGAACCGTATGCTAAAACTGATGGTGAAGTCATTGAATGGGGGCAGTTGAATTATAGTGGAAGTTTTGCCCGTGGAGTAAGTTTCGGCAGCAGTCAAAGTTTGTCCATTAATTCGGAATTGGATCTGCAATTGACCGGCTTTATTGGTAAGGATGTTGAAATTACGGCTGCTTTAAGTGATAATAATATACCGATTCAACCTGATGGCAATACCGCACAGGTACAGGATTTCGACAAGGTTTTCATTAAGATCAGAAAGGGCGAACATGAAGCAATTGCCGGAGATTATGAAATTGAAGAGGAGGAAAGTTACTTTATGAAATATTATAAGCAATTGCAAGGTGCCAGTTATCAGGGTAAGTTCAATATCATGAAAGATCTTTCCTTAGAATCTTCTGTTTCCTTTTCCATCGCCAAAGGACAGTTTACCAGAAATACCTTTAATGGTAAGGAAGGCAACCAAGGTCCGTATCGTTTGGTTGGTAGCAATGGGGAAACTTTTATTGTAGTGTTGGCCGGTTCTGAGAAAGTGTTTGTAGACAATGAGTTGTTGAAGCGTGGTGAGGACTATGATTATGTCATGGATTACAATGCCGGAGAGATCATTTTTACCACGAATTATCTAATCACCAAAGACAGTAGAATTATAGTGGAGTTTGAATATGCAGATAGAAGTTACTTCAGAACTTTTATTCAAACGCGACACACTTTAGAGTATAAAAAATTAAAAACCTGGTTCAAGTTTTATAATGAGCAGGATAACAAAAACAATCCGATCAATGTTAGTTTGGATGATGAAGAACGAGCCTTGCTACGATCGATAGGTGATAATTTGGAAGAAGCATTTATCAGTGGTGCCAATGAAGTAGAATTTACAACAGAAAGAGTTTTGTATAAATTGATTGATACTATTGCCAATGGAACGGTCTATGATTCCATTTTTGTGTATAGCATCAATGCGGACAGTGCTTTTTACAGTTTGAATTTTACCTATGTAGGTCCGGGAAACGGTTTTTACGAACCCGGTATCAGCTCTGCCAATGGAAGAGTATTCAAATGGGTGGCACCTGATTTGAATGGCAACTTGACCGGCAGCTATGAACCTAAAATTCTATTGGTGACTCCAAAAAAACGTCAGTTGATGACGTTGGGTATGCAATATGACCTGAACGACCAATGGTCATTTACTACTGAAGGTGCCATGTCTAATAATGATATCAATACTTTATCAGAATTGGATGGCGATGACAATCGGGATTTTGCTGCACAGGCCACCTTATCACATAAAAGTAAGGTAGGGAAGAAGGATGCATGGCAGGAGCAATCTAACTTCGGTTATGAATTCAAAGGCACTGATTTCGCCGGTATTGAAGCCTATCGTCCGGTTGAGTTTCAAAGAGACTGGAACTTGGGTGTGGCAGATTCTTTGGTGCCGGAGCATTTTATTTATGGAGATACACGTTTCAGTAATAAAATGTTCAATCTAAGCTATCGTTTCAGCAACTTCAACAGACAGAATGTCTATTTGGGTTTTACCAATAATATTGGCATCAGTATTCAAAAAAAGGGTTGGCGCTTCTCCACTCAAAGCTCTATTCTCAAGTCGGAAGATCTGATTCAAAAATCACTTTTTATGCGACCTAACTTTCAATTGGAAAAGGATTTTCAATTCTGGAAAGGATTAACCATTGGGATCAAAGGAAATCAGGAGAACAACAGGATCAGAAGTCTGGATACCGATACGCTCACAGCCGGAAGTTTTGTGAACAATACACTTGGGGCATTCATTACCAGCTCTGATACCAGTAAAGTTAAATGGGGCATTAATTATGACAGGCGAGTAGATAAATTTGTAAAACAAAACGATTTTCAAACAGCCACTGTAGCGAATACCATTCAAGTTTTGGGCGATGTAAAGAGCTTTAAAACCCAAGATTTGAAGTGGCAGGTTACGTATAGAAATCTACTGGTAAAAGACAGTGTTTTATCCGCTGAAGAACCCGCCAATAATGTTTTAGGACGATTGGAGTATGGTTTTAACGTCAAGCGTGGTGCCATTCGCTACAATGTAAAATATGAATTAGGGAGCGGTCAGGAACGCCAAAGAGACTTTACTTACTTGAGAGTGCAAAATGGC
>JAGQYH010000208.1 GCA_020436175.1 Bacteroidota bacterium | reverse complement strand
TTTATACTTCACCACATTTAATTGATTTCCGGGAAAGGATCAAAATCGATGGGGAATATATTCATAAAAACAGTGTCATCAGTTTTGTCAAAAAAATCCAATCGGCCATAGATATCATCCGTCCTTCATTTTTTGAGATTACAGTAGCCATGGCATTCTATGCCTTTGCCAAGCAAAAAGTGGACATAGCCATTATAGAAACCGGGTTGGGCGGGCGGCTGGATTCCACTAATATTATTACACCATTACTCTCTGTCATCACTAATATCGGCCTCGAACACCAGGAAATTCTTGGCGATACGTTGGCTGAAATCGCCTTTGAAAAAGCAGGCATTATTAAACCTCAAATACCGGTTGTCATCGGTGCCTATACTAAAGAAACTCAACCTGTTTTCGATACTGTCGCAAAGGAAAGACAGTCACCGATTTACTATGCTCAAGATCAGTACAAAACTATTGATATTGCTATTGAAGACAAGCTTACTCAACATTCAATTAGAAGCCTGAAAGACAATTCTATTATATCCATTTCTTGTGATCTTAAAGCCACTTACCAATCTAAAAACATCATTACGGTTTTAGCGGCCATTCAACAAATCAATCACTATACTTCTTTCAAAATCAATCCAAAAAGCATCGCAAAAGCACTTAGTAATGTTATTGGACAAACCCATTTTTGGGGCAGATGGCAACAAATTAAGGATCTTCCTCGAGTTATAGTCGATTGTGCACATAATGCCGATGGAATTCATGAGATCAACCATCAGTTATCTGTTGAACAATACGAAAATTTGCATATTATCTATGGTTGTGTATCGGATAAAGACTTAAATACCATTACATCAATATTACCCACAAATGCCCAGTATTATATTACCGAACCACCTCTCCCAAGGGCAAAACCTTTTGCAGAAACACTCGAAGCATTCACCAAAAACAATTTAAAAGTTGCATTTGCGGCACAAGATCCAAAACATTGCTTGTCAATAGCGCTACAAAATGCCGGCAAGAACGACCTCATATTAATAACTGGCAGTGTTTTTTTAATTGCATGCTTTCTTGAAGATTTGAATGTAAGATAATGAAAATCAATGCTTCCCATTTTTTTTAGATGTTGTTGTAAATTTCTCATATTTTCACCATCGCTATGGAAACAATGTTTCTCTTAATTGAACTTAGTCCTTCAGGAGCCATTATATTAATGATCGCTTTGATGATCTTGTTGACCTTAAGCTTATATACTGAGTTTTACAGCCCTGCCAAAACATTTTTTATTGCCGTTGTCGTTTTGGTGGTTTTTGATATACTTACCCCAAAGGAAGTATTAGGCGGCTTTGCCAATGAACAGATTGCAGTGATCATGTTATTGCTGGTGATTGGCGGTGTCTTGAATAAGAGTTCAGTACTGGATATTCTTTTCAAAAAACTGTTTCAGCCGATTAAATCCTATTCAGGTTTTTTACGTCGAATGATGCTTGGTGTAGCCGGTGTCTCCGCATTTGTTAATAATACACCAATAGTGGCCATATTGATTGCTCATGTTTACAAATGGTGTAAGTTGAACAATGTAAGTCCGAGTAAGTTAATGATACCACTCTCCTACGCTGCTATATTGGGAGGAACGGCCACATTAATAGGAACATCTACAAACTTACTGGTAAATGGTTTGGCTATTGAACAGGGCTTTGAAAGCCTAAAAATATTTGATTTCACCATTGTTGGTCTACCACTTATTTTACTGGGGACATTTTATATGACCATTGCAGGAAATCGATTGTTACCCGACAAGCAAGATCCCATTGACCAGTTCAATCAGTCCAGCAGAAATTACATTGTAGAGTTAAGGGTTAAGGACGACTCTGAACTTATTGGCAAAACCGTTGAAGAAGCTCATTTACGACATCTTAAAAGTCTATTCCTAGTAGAGATCATTAGAGGCGGAAGAACCATCACGCCGGTAACGCCACACCAAGTGATCCGAGCAGCTGATATACTTTTATTTGCCGGAGATGTAAATACCATTTCCGATCTTTTAGAAGATTTGCCCGGTTTGAGTGTACCGAAGGTCTCTGAAAATTTTAATTCTGAAAAAAATGAACTCATAGAAGTGATCATAGCGCCATACTCCGTTATGGTGGACAATACTGTTAAGGATACTGATTTCAGAAGCCGCTTCGACGCCAGTGTGGTGGCCATTCATCGACATGGTAGCAGAGTACATGGTAAAATAGGTAATATTGTTTTGGAATCCGGCGATGTATTATTGTTGTTAGCCGGAAAAGATTTTGAAAAACGTTCCGCCAATCGACCTAATTTCTACGTTTTATCCAAAGTTAAAGACCTTAATAAATTGGATGTCAGACGATCATTGATCGTTATTTCCGGTTTATTAGCTTCTATTGCCTTATCAGCGTTGAATGTACTTAGTTTGTTCAGTAGTTTGATCATATTATTAGGCATCATGACTGTTGGTAAGATCATTTCCTTCAGGGAATTAAAGAATTTGATAGATACCAATTTATTGGTATTAGCCGCTTTTGCTTTAGCCCTTGGCACAGCCATATCCAAAACCGGAACAGCAGATCTTTTGGCTGATAAACTGATCTTCGTATTTGCGCCTTTAGGGGTAATCGGAATTTTAGCCGGCATTTATATTGTCACGAATATCTTAACCGAATTCATGACCAATATTGCAGCTGCTTCGCTCTCTTTGCCAATAGCCATAGCCCTTTCCGTACATGGCGGCTATCCTGTTAAACCATTTATTTTGGTGGTAGCCATTGCCGCTTCAGCCAGTTTTATTACGCCTATTGGTTACCAAACAAACCTCATGGTGTTTGGTCCGGGAGGTTATAGTTTCAAAGATTTCTTCAAAGTGGGCTTGCCATTGACACTGATTTATATGATCACGACTATTTTAATCATATCTTTGTTTTATAACCTAATATAGTTAGTTGATAAATAACGTGAATTAATGACTGTTTTCACCTAAATAATTGCCAATTTTACCTCGGAAATTTAATTTAATTCACTCCTTACTGTGGGAAGTTAAAATCGGTATAGACTCAGGGCTATATAGATAAAATAAGTAGATATGTCTTTTTTACATTCGTCTATATTTTTTATTCATTTTAGGCTGTTTGGTAAATTGATTTACCACCAATGCATTAAAAACTTTACCCTGAGGAGAACGGTAATTACATTGGGGTTTCTATTGACGATTATTCTCTCCGCCTCTATGGTTTTTGTTTTTAGACTTTTGGATGAGATATTTTTCTTTAGTTACCGAACACAAGAAGTTAAGCAGCCTATTTTTATCATCAGTAATCCGAGAAGTGGCACCACTTTTACACACAGATTAATGTGTATGGATGAAGATAAATATGCCTTTACAAGTCTATATCATACTACATTCCCATCTATTACCTTATTTAAGGTGGTAAATGTTTTTAGCAGGTTGGATAACAAGATTGGTCATCCAATGGAAAAGGGCATAAAAGCATTGGACAAGATATTGTTTAAAGGATGGGAAAACATTCATCCAATGGGTTGGGGCAAATCAGAAGAGGATGAAGCGATGTATGTTTATACCGGTTACTCTGCCGGAATGTTCTTTTTAAGTCCGTTTATTAAAGATGTGTACGAGATTGTATTTCCGGATACTGTGGATGAGAAGGTGAGAAAAAAAATTATGAATTTTTACACCAATAGCATTCAAAGAGTAATGTTTGCACAGGGACATAATAAGATATTTCTTTCTAAAAATGTGATGTCAACCGGTCGATTAAAATCCCTGAATGAAGCCTATCCGGATGCCCGATATATTTACCTGGTTCGAAATCCAATGGAAGCCATTCCATCATTAATGAGTATGTTCTCCATTCCATGGAACTTTCACAGTCCGGAGATAAAATATGATTCCCCTGAATTTAGAGCAGTTGGAACTATTGGCATTGATTATTACAAGTATTTCAATAAGTTCAAGAATCGCATAGATCCAAAAAATATGATCACAGTCAACTATGAAGATCTTGTCAACAATCCGAAAGAAACCATAGAAAAGATCTATGACCATTTTGATCTTGAAATTGACGAAAAATACAATCAAAAACTGTCTGCTATTACCAAAAAGCAAAAAAGTTATACCAGCGGACACGATTATTCTCTAGAACAATTCGGCATGACATCAGAGCAAGTCTATAAAGAATTAGACTTTATTTTTGAAGAATATGACTTTGGTGTTTTACAAGGATGATGCTTCCACCTATCTCCAAGACTGAATTAGCAGTCTGTTTCCTTTAGTTTTACCAATAGATTCTCCAATCGATCAAAATTCTCTTCATTTTTAGGCCCTGCAAATCTTTTGATCTTGTCGCATTCCTCTTTCGTTTCGAAGATCATT
>JAGQYH010000207.1 GCA_020436175.1 Bacteroidota bacterium | reverse complement strand
TAAATGCCACCACAATTGAAGATTTGAAAAAAATTCAATTGATCCAACCATATCTAACAAAAAGACAAGAGGATATCGATAAATATAATCAGGTGAATAATATTGATAAGACGATAGATATCAATGGCAGAAACCTGACGAACTTGGGAGTTTTTAGAAAGTATATAGAAACCTATTTGCAGCATCATTCCGCCATCAATAAAGAGATGATGATCATGTCGCGACAATTACCGCCCACGGCAGAAGGCATTCCGCTGGAGGTATATGCTTTCAGTAGTGATAAGCGGTGGGAAAATTACGAGTATATCATGGCTGATATTTTCGATCATTTGATTGCTGCCATCAAATATTTTGATCTAGAATTGTTTGAATTACCGAATAATTCAAGCTTTGTTTGCAATAAGGCAATTGAACATTAAAGCCTAATGCCGAGAATGACAACATCTTTTTCTTCGCCTCTTACTTCGCAAACTTTGGGCAATAATCCCCATTTTTCGAAACCGACATTTTCAAAAATCTTTATACTAGGACGGTTGGCAGCATAAATTACCGCCATTACATTTTTTAATCCTTTTTGTCTCATTTCGGATAAACCTAAACGAATAAATTTTTCACCCAAACCTTTACCTCTGGAATGTTCATCCAAATAAATGCTGATTTCTGCTGTTCCTTCATAAGCTGTTCTGCTTTTGTAATCTGTAAAACTCATCCATCCGCATGCAGTTCCATCGACCAAAAGAATCCAAATCGGTCTTTTATCCCCTTTGTGTTGCTCGAACCAAGGCGTCCAGTCGGCCACAGTAACTGGGTTTAGATCTGCAGTGATCTGACCGCCAGGAATAATGGAGTTATATATTTCAACAATATAAGGAAGGTCTTCCGGTGTGGCATTTTTAAATTCTAATGACATGGCGGTGAAGATAGAATATTCGTTCAAGATTAAAATCAGACTACATGTTAAAGCATGATTAATATGTCCGGTTAATCCACAACTGTGTAGTTCTATACATCATTTAAAGTGATGATATGACTTAATTTTAGAGGTATGAAGCGAACTTTTTATACCTCCATTGCCACTGTTTTGTGCGTAATCTTGGTTTTTGCAACATCTGGTTGTTCTCAGTTGTACGATCTCATTAACGACTCAGGTGATGCGCTAAAGCAAGATCTGTTTGAAGTGTCAGACAGTTTGGAGAATAATATTGAATCCCTGAGCGAAAATCTGTTACAATTTTTGGAGAGTGATCGGATGAATGTGTTGGTAGATAGTGTAATCACTCAAGCTTCAGCCAGTTTTGTGAAAGGTTTAAATATAGATTCCTTATTGGGAACCATAGATGCCAATTTAGATGCTACATTGGCGGGTGTGCTGGATAGTTTGCTCAGTCAAAGTGTTTCAGATGAAATAGGAGAGAGCTTACGCAATGTTTTAGAGAAAAGCGGTTTGGATCCGGAGTCATTGAAAAGTTTATTGCTGAATGAAGAAACCACAGCATTTCTGGTCAATTTAAAAAATGAGATTTTAGGCAATACTACACCGGCGTTGGTAGATTCCATCATGGAGGCGGCTATGTTGGTTTTTGAAAAATATTATGATAAGACTATTGAGCCTGATATTGATAAGTTATCCAATAATCTTACCGCTATCAATGATAATTTGCAGGGAGAATCCAGTACTTGGTCCAACTTGCTCAGAAATGGTATCATAGGTCTGTTGAGTGCTTTTTTAGTCGCGCTCATGGCTATTTTGGGTTTTAGGATTTATAAAACTCATCAATATAGAAATTTGGTGAGGGTGATGGCTACTAAGATCGATAAGATGAAAGATCAAGATGCTTATGATGCCTTAACAAAAGAGATTGCCTTTGAAACGCAGCATAAAGATTTGAATGTATTGCTGGATAAATCCATTAAAGATATCAAGGAAAAGTCGGCCAAAGAGTGGAAAGACAAGGATAATCAGGTCTTAAAGTTGTTAAGTAAATATGCCAAACAAGGAGAATCCATGTCTTTTTCATCGGCTAATTTACAAGATATGAAAGCAGAAGCCGAATCCAGAGGTCTGCTCGATCATTTAGAAAGTACGCTTGCTAGATATGGAGAATCTTGACGATTTCAATGCTAACTAATAAAGAAGTCTTTCAAGCCACTTAGAATGCTTTGAACAGCATAAGAGGCAAGTATTAATCCCATAATCTTACTGATGACTGTAATTCCATATTCTCCAATACGTTTTTGCACAATATTCGCACCTAATAATAACAGCATAGTTAAGAAAACAACCAAAGCCACCAATACCGTAGTTATGGCTTGTTCCGTGATGCTGTATAAATGATTATCTGTCATTAGCACTACAGCCATAATCGCTCCGGGAGAGGCAATGGATGGAATGGCAACCGGAAAAATAGTAACGTGTTTATAATCTGTTATCAAATGCTTTTCTGATTCGGGTTTGCCTTCGCCGAAGATCATAGTGAGGGCAAACAAGAATAGAATAACACCACCGGAGATTTGAAATGCATTAAGGGTAACATTCATACCTTCCAAAATAATTTGTCCCACGACAATAAAAAAAAATAGAATGAAGAAAGCAACAATTGAAGCCCTAATAGCTATTTTTCTTTTGTGTTTTTGGTCAAAATGTTTAGTGGCTTCCAAGTACACAGGTACTGAGCCCAGCGGATCGATTACTGCTATTAAAAATAAAACCTTTGTGATGATTGCTGTTAACATATAAATTTATCCTAGCGTCCGAAGTTGCAAAAATAATCCTGTTCTTTGAACAGTAAAATAGTTAATATTTTGAAAAAGGATTTTAGCCGGATAGATGCAAAAGTCATACTCGATCATTTAGAAAGTACTATGGCTCGTTATGCGGAGGACAATTAGATTGCAACAATCCAGCATCTTACTTCAATAGCTATATTTTCAACTTTTGGATATAGAACAGAACAATAATTATTCTAGTTGTTATAGAAAAATGCTATTGAAGTATAAAAATTATAGATAATAATTATTGAATGAATTGTGCTAAATTTATAGTATTCAATCATATAAACGAGAAAAAATGGAATCTAACAATCATTCAAAATCGTCAGGAAATGGTAACATTTATGACGTCAACGAATCCGCTGCCAAATGCCCTTTTTCAGGAGGAGCAGTAAAGCACAGTGCCGGCGGTGGCACTACCAACCGCGACTGGTGGCCTAATCAATTGAACCTAAATATTCTGCGACAACATTCTGCATTGTCAAATCCGATGGATAAGGATTTTAACTATGCTGAAGAGTTTAAGAAACTGGATCTAAAGGCAGTAAAACAAGACCTTTACGAATTAATGACAGACTCACAAGATTGGTGGCCGGCAGATTACGGGCATTACGGTCCGTTTTTTATCAGAATGGCTTGGCACAGCGCCGGTACTTATAGAATCGCTGATGGTCGAGGTGGATCCGGTTCCGGTACGCAACGATTCGCTCCTTTGAACAGTTGGCCGGATAATGCGAGTTTGGATAAAGCCAGATTGTTACTTTGGCCGATCAAGCAAAAATATGGTAAGAAAATATCTTGGGCCGACCTAATGATCCTGGCCGGTAATTGTGCAATTGAATCTATGGGATTGCCCACCTTTGGATTTGGTGGAGGTCGTGAAGATGTTTGGGAGCCGGAAGAAGATATTTATTGGGGATCTGAAGGAGAATGGTTAGGAGATAAGCGATATACAGGCGATCGAGAGTTGGAAAATCCGCTGGGAGCCGTTCAAATGGGATTAATTTATGTAAATCCGGAAGGACCGAATGGTAAGCCGGATCCTTTGGCATCTGCTATTGATATCAGAGAAACTTTTGGTAGAATGGCGATGAATGATGAAGAAACGGTGGCTTTAGTAGCAGGCGGTCATACTTTTGGGAAAGCTCATGGTGCAGCTGATCCGGGTCAATATGTTGGTGCCGAACCGGCAGGAGCTTCCATAGAAGAACAAGGCTTAGGATGGAAAAATTCATTTGGTACCGGAAGTGGCGATGACACCATCACCAGCGGAATTGAAGGTGCCTGGACACCCAATCCGATACAGTGGGATAATGATTATTTTGATGTGCTGTTTTCTTATGATTGGGAATTAACCAAAAGTCCGGCAGGGGCACATCAATGGACGCCTACGGCAGCGTCCAATGCACGTATGGCTCCTAAGGCGCATGATAGCTCAAAGCAACAGGCATTAATGATGACCACAGCCGATATGGCACTTAAAATGGATCCAACCTATGCTAAAATTGCCAGGGATTACTATGAGCATCCCGACAAATTTGCCGATGCATTCGCACGTGCTTGGTACAAATTAACCCATCGGGATATGGGACCGGCTTCACTTTTATTAGGACCTGAAGTGCCCGAAGAAGAATTGATTTGGCAAGACCCGATTCC
>JAGQYH010000206.1 GCA_020436175.1 Bacteroidota bacterium | reverse complement strand
TTGAAGGTGTTTGAAAACTTTTAAGCGCAGGTCTTTTATGATAGACTGGCCTAAAATGGAGGTGGAATAAGAAAAAATATACCTGAAAAAAGTTTCCAGCACCAAAGTGCCTAACATCAAAAGCAGCATGATCATCAAACCATGCTGATCATAATTAATGATATACCTGTCGATGGTGATCTTGATCAATAAAGGTCGCAATGGTGTTAGAACCGCTAACAAAATCCCAATTAGCAATGCACCTAAAAATAATTTTTTATAGGGCAACGCCTGCATCATCAAACGTTTAAAAGTGCCGGTATTTTTGGAAGAATTATTCAATGAATAAGTTTGCCGGGTAGTCAATTTGCCACAAAAATAAACCATGTGCAGGAGGTGCAATATTAACTTCTAAAATATCATGTTTGTTTAATGCTGCTTTCATTTCTTCAATGGTTAATCTGTCTAGTCCGACCATCAGCAACGTTCCTACAATTCTTCTCACCATATTGCGTAAAAATCGATCAGCGGTAATGGTAAAGCACCACTGATTGTCATTGAGAACTTCCCACTTAGCACTTTTTATGGAACATATTGACGTTTTATTGTCACTTCCTTTTTTCTCGAACGTTGAAAAATCACTATAGGATAACAATACTGCAGCAGCATCGTTCATTTTGGTTAGATTAAAATCATAATTGTATAGCCAATAGCTTCTGTCTTGCAAAAATGCATTTTTCTGAAAGTGGATGAAGTATTTATAGGTCCTGGCGGTGGCATCAAATCTACTGTGGGCAGCCGGAGTAGTTTTTAGAAAATCATAAATACCTATGTCGCCGGGTAAAAGTTTGTTGATCCTGGGCAATATCTTTTTTGCTATTTCATAAGGAGCATCAAAATGAGCATAATAGGCTTGAGCATTTACACCGGAATCTGTTCGTCCACAGCCCACTATTTCTATAGTAGTTTGAAAAAGGGTAGAAAGCGCCGATTCAATTGTTTCCTGTATAGTAGGAGATTGGATTTGCTTTTGCCACCCGTTGTAATTTTTACCGTTGTAGTTTAAATGAATGAAATACCTCAATTTACCTTGATCTTTAATGCAAAAATAAGAATATATAGACTTCCCAAAAGGGGTGCAAGAAAAGATGCAAAATCAAGAAAATAAAAACAAACGTTCGTTTGGTAAAAAATAATAATTGACAGCAGAAATAGTGCTAGGTTAATCCACTAATACTTTATAGGGACTGTATTGATAGGCATGCTCATCTTCACTGTGGATGAAAGGAAGATTGACATCGAAAATTTCATTGAGTTTGTCCATGATACATCTTTCATATTCCAATAGCAACTCATTAGTAATAAATGATCCTTTGCGCAGACATACCAAGCCTGCACTCATTTTTTTGGCGGAATAAAACCCAACTTGTACTGGTTGGGTGTCGAATTTCTTTTGATAGATCCAGGCATAAAAATAGCCCTGAAAGCCCTCTTTATATTTGCTGGAGTCGAAGTAAGGTTCAAAATAGCCATGCAGAGGCTTTTCGCCCGATCGGCTGTTTGGATTATTGATAGAAGCATCACCTGTTTTATAGTCTATGATCCTTATATAGTTACCCGACACTTCGTCTTTAACTTCATCTACGCGATCAATATAACTCTTTAGAACTACAGTTCGACCGTTCTGTAAGGCTACGGGAACAGCATCAATTTTTTGTTCTAAACCTCTGATTCTGAAGGTGTATCCGGCGCTTATTTCTTTATGGATCAATATTTTCATCAATTGAAGAATGATATCCTTGATCAATACATTTTGACCGATTAAACTGCTATTATGTTGACTGATTTTTTCGGCTTCAAAGGCTTGAATCATCATCTCTTCCAGGTCAACCTGCTTTAAATAAGACTGCAATACTTCCGGCGTTATCCATTTTTGGTTAGTAAGAAATGGCATGTAGAAGATTTGCATGGCTTTATGAAAAACCAAGCCTAAAGTTCGCTGGTCATACTCCTCCGTTAATTCTTCAGGTTCTTCCAATTGGGCTATATATTTTAAGTAGAACTGAAAAGGACATGTTATATAAGTGATCAATGCAGAAGCACTAATAGATCTTTTGTGATTAAAATAATCTTCAAAGGAAGCAAGAATAGTAGGCGATGACTTGTCAATTGAGACCGGCTCGGCAGGTGAATCTGCGGGTAAAGGTATTTCAAGATGAGTTTTGGCAATAGAAATTTGAGGAAATACTTGCCACTCGTAATTTAGCTGCTCTATAAATCTGGATCGGTTGTTTGTTGGCCGTTGAATATCGTTGGCACTCACCAATTTAATGTTCTCAGCCCTTTGTAATAATCGATAAAAATGGTAGCTGTAGATGGCATCATTTTCTGTATAAGTGGGTAAACTCAATGCTTTTTTGATGGTAAATGGAATGAAGGAGCTTGATTTGGAAGTGCCGGGTAAATGATTATCAGTAGCGCCTAAAATGATCAGATTTTTGAAATCCAAGTTTCTAGTTTCCAGAAAACCCATGATTTGTAAACCGGTCAAAGAGGAATTATCAAATGGAAGTTTTTTGGCAGATAATGCCTGTCGCATTAACTTACTCAGATCTTCATTCTCTAAATTAATATTGCCATTCACTGCCGATCGTGTTACCTCTTGTATTGTTTCAATCGTTTGCTCAATGGCCAAAATATCTAAATTGGATTTGGCACCATGATTATTTAGGTATTCTAAGAAATGATGAAGGGATGCAACATCATCCGAACGATCATCTAAAACTAGGTTAATCAGCTCTGCATTCTCGCCCAATTGTTCCTCTATGTTTTTTCTGCTTAAATAGCCTTGCAGCACTGCTCTTTCCTCCAGTTTTTTAATGACTTTTGATGAAAAATAAGGCTGAACCAAAGCATGCTTGATCACTTTTAGAAAGATGGGAGCACTAATGGATCTTTTAGTGTTTTGGTAGGTTTTCAGATCCAATACGGTTTTCAATAAGGTTTGGATTGGATGAAGCGACAAAGGAAATCCCATTGTGATGTTGAATGATAGGTTTTCCGGTAGTTGATTAACCAATGGATACAATAAAGATTCATCACATAAAACGATCACCGTGTTCGAAGTGTCCAATGTTTCCAGTGCCGAAATGGCGTAATCGATTTGAGCAATATCCAAAGGCGCTTCTACTACATCAATTTGTTTCAGTGACTTCCTTACATCTGTGGTTATGAAATGATTGACCTTGTCGGGAAACAATTGTTTGTATCTTCTGATAAAAAGATACGATTCCAGATCGGTGTGGTTGAGATAATAGTCGTCGGCATCCCAGAAAATTTTGGTTTCGTAATGCTCGGCAAAATGCCGGAACAACCGCTCTTCAAAAGCCGATAAGGCATTGAACCCGCAGATAACAAAATTTCTTTTTGAAAATTGTTTTTGTTGATGTTCCAGTTCATCCAGCAAGGCACTATAAGCCATGCCTTCGTAAGCATGATTATTTTTGATCAATTGACTCTTGAAACTTTCGTAAATATCCCCTAACGCCGCCCATGTTTTGATGAAATTCTTTTTAATATCGGCGTTTTCTTCCGAAGGCAAAGTGTCCCAAAACTGCTTTAACAATTCGCTTTGCTCCGGACTTAATTCACCATCTTCATCAATGGTTTTAAACGAGGTGATGTAATGAAAAAGGTATTTGGGATCGATTAAATATTGGTCGATCTCACTGAAATCCTTCAACATCATCTGCCCCCATTTATAAAAATCCACAAAACTTTGTTTTAGTCCGGTATGTGCTTCATGAATCGGATATAAAATGGCAATCAAATCATTTTCCGGCAAGATGACATACGGAGAATGCTGATACAAAAACTCTTGAATACTGATCACCTCCGGTAACCACAAATTTTGACCGTCAAAAGCTTCTAAGACCGCTCGCTCAAAATATTGACAAGCTCTTTTAGTAGGAAAAATAATAGTAGCATTCTGATAGAAAGCATTTTTGTTAGGCAGTTGCTCAACCAATTGATGTATGAAGCTGTTTTGCATATTTTCTATACGGACTATAACAATTTGAATAATACAAAAAATTACCCAATCAAAAAGGAAAGCAATGCTTAATTAGATGAATGAATACGAATTAATATGATCAATATAATTTATTCCACACATCCACACATCCACATCACCCTAATCATAAAACTGCCAACTAACACCCACTTTAATAGCTCTGTCTTGTGCACCATAATCCGGCGCAACATAATATCCTTTTTGTTTAAACATCCCTTGATTGACATGCTGCATTAAAAAGAAGATCCTTGCACGTTTGATGAAAATCTCAAAATACGCATCCATCACCGGATAAAATTTTAAAACTTCGCTTTGCTGACGATGAAAGGATGTTATAGCAGGATTGTAGGCATCCGCAAGATATTTGGTGTAATAGGTAATATCAAAACCCAAATGGGCGGTAAGCAATC
>JAGQYH010000205.1 GCA_020436175.1 Bacteroidota bacterium | reverse complement strand
TCTTCCCTATCACAACGTTATTTTAATATTTTTAGTTTTGCAATAATGTTGCAAAAAGCTATTTTTGTAATCGATATGAAAAGTAAATTTTATCACAACTCATCGAAGATCGGTATTGTACTCAGTTTTATTTGCGCCATCCATTGTATTTTGATGCCCATTATAATGATGAGTTTTCCATTTTTAAACAATAGTTTCTTGCACGATCCCATCTTGGAGTGGTTGATCTTGGGGAGTTTGATCTTTTTGGGCGTTTTCTCGCTGGATCATTATAAAAAGAAACACCATGGCAGTAACTCACCAATGATCATTTTCGGTATTGGCAGTACCCTTTGCTTCTTTTCACTTATCATACATTCTGAGTTTCATCAAAGTTTGATGATCATTGGTTCTGTTTTGATCGCCATCAGTCAAGCCATGAACTTGACCTTAAAAAGAGTGATCCAATAAAAAAGCCCGACTATTACTAATCGGGCTTCTTGTAAATTGGTTTAACTTTTCAATTAGGCGTAAAGACTTTCTTTCTTAAACTTCTTTACCAATAAGTAGTAAGTTAAAGCTCTCAGTTTGTTTCTGTTAGCCGCACCAAATTGTTCTTTGATCTCCGCTAAAGCTTTGTCTATTTTAGCTTCATCGGTTACGCCTAATTTTTTACCTAAGAAATTGGCTTTTAGTCTGTCCATTTCTGCTTTATCACTAAATGCTACTTTTTCAGCATCTGCCTTATAAAGTGATGGGCCTAATCCTTTTGCCACTTTTGCTAATAAATCTTCATTTACTTTGATTCCACATTTTTTTGCTTCTGCCACATTTTTGGCTACAGCATCATCAAATTTGCTCATATTACTTGTTTTTTAGTTAAAAAAGACCTTATGAAATTAATGAATTTGCCTTAATAACAATCACTAGATTCTAACAATTTAACCAATTATAGCAAAGTACGTTCATAACAATGAAACATATCGTTATTGTTGTTTATTAAACGATAGAATTTAATAAGATGTGGATGATACTAGCTTGACATTCCTGCTACTTTTTGTTCGTATCTTACTATCAGAATCAAATCCTAAAACATTGGAAACCGATTTCAACCAGGATCAAAAAAGTAATGAAAAAGGATTCTTACTTTTATCCAAATCAGTGGGTCAATTGGCCGTCACCATCTTACTCCTTATCATCGTCTTAATTGTACTTTTTTCCATTAATTCTCCTTCCAAAAAGGAAGAGATTATAGCCCATCCCGTTATGGAAAATTCGGAAATAGCTGCAGAAGACATGGAAGTCTATGAGCATGGCAAAGACTTGTACAAATCTAATTGCTCGGCTTGTCACGGTATAGGTAGAAAATTAATTGGTCCTGATTTAGCGAATATTACTGCCAAACGGGAAAAAGAATGGTTATATCAATGGATTCGGAATAACACAGAATTGAGAAAAAGCGGTGATGAAGCAGCAATTGCCATTTACGAAGAGTATAAGGGGTCGCCTATAAATAATTTTCCTCAATTAACGAATGCAGATATAGATGCAATACTGATGTATATAGATGAACGAACCAACGTCAAAAACGCCTCTATTGATTAGCCGCTTCCATTTTTAGCTTCTCAGCCTCTTCGGGTCCAAGATATCTGTCAATTACGGCGTGCGCTCCATAAATAGCAGGGGTTAAGACAATGGCCATCGTTACTTTATAAATATAGTTTACCGTAGCAATTGCTAAAAACAAACTAATCGGCCATTTTTGAGGACCAATGACAAATGCAATATAAAGGACGATAACGCTATCAATCAATTGTGAGATCAATGTTGAGCCGGTAGCCCTTAAATATACCTTTGATTCGCCTGTCGCTTTTCTGATCTCATGAAAAACGAAAACATCCACTATTTGGCCGACTAAAAAAGCGATGATAGAAGCCACAATGATCCAAAGACTTTGGCCGAAAACAGCTTTATAGGCCGCCTGCATATCGGGCACACCACGAGTCGCATTGACGCCTATCCAAAAATCTGCCGGAGCCAAACGAATAGCCATAAACACCATAAAAAAGGCATAAGAAATCAATCCCACGGCCAGCCATGATAAAAATTGAACGCCCTTTTTTCCGAAATATTCATTGAGAACGTCCGTCATGATAAAAACAATTGGCCACAACAAAACGCCGGCAGTAAACATCAAAGAACCTTTTTGGCCATACAAATTCCAATCGAACGGATTAAAACCCAGCGTGGGTTCCAAAGCAAAAATCTTAACACCGATGAACTCTGCCACTAAAGCATTGCAAACAAAAAAAGCCCCTAAAATGACGTACAATCTAGTAGGTTTATGTTTGACAAGTATTTTCATAAGTTAAATGCCTAAGTGTATTAAATTTCATTCGGTGCTTTAATTTCAACATTCCGGACCTATCCGAGATGAGACTAACTTAAGGCATATTTGTTATTCGTAATTATTAGCACCTACTTGGATTATCTCCTTCTCTTCTCCAAAACTTCCATGATCTCGTTCCAGCTCATTCCTTTCTCCACCAATAAAACCGTTAGATGATAAACCAGATCAGCCATTTCTCCCTTAAAATTGTCCGCATTATTGTCTTTCGCCTCGATCACCAATTCAACTGCTTCTTCTCCTACTTTCTGTGCGATCTTATTAATTCCCTTTTTGAACAAAAGACTGGTGTATGATTTCACCGAAGGATTGGCTTTCCTTTTTTTGGCTATCTTTTCCAAATCGTAGATAAAACTGAATTTTTCCTGATTCTTGGCTTCCCAACAGCTATCTGTTCCTTTATGACAAACCGGTCCTAATGGATTTACTTTCACCAAAAGCGCATCATTGTCGCAATCTAGCTTCAAGCTTTTCAGTTCCAGGAAATTGCCTGAAGTTTCACCTTTCACCCAAATTTTCTTCTTCGTTCTACTATAAAAAGTAACCTTTTTTGTTTCCCAGGTTTGCTGTAATGCCTTTTTATTCATATATCCCAGCATCAAAACCACGCCTGTGTTCTTATCCTGAATGATCGCCGGAATTAAGTTATCTACCTTCTTAAAGTCGATTTTTTCTATGAGCTTATCAATTTCCATTTTTAGATTTCTAAATGATTTTTAATTATACTATTGTTCATTGACATTAACCAAATTTTCTTGAATATCATAAAAAGTCCGATTATAATCGAACCGCTATATGTTTATCTCGCAAATATCGTTTTAATTCAGGTATTTGTATTTTATTAAAATGAAAAACACTTGCCGCCAGTGCAGCACTGACCAACGATCGATCAAATACTTCCAAAAAATGCTCTTTAGTACCGGCACCACCGGAAGCAATGATCGGAATACCTAAATGCTTCACCAAATAGCCTGTTATATCAATGGCAAATCCTTCTTGAGTGCCATCGTGATTCATACTGGTCAACAAGATCTCTCCTGCTCCCCTTTCTTCAATCTCCTTTGCCCACGCTTTGGTTTTGATGTCCGTCTTGGTTCTTCCGCCATGTGTGTAAACGTACCACTCACCGTCTTCTTCTTGCTTGGTATCGACGGCGACGACAACAAACTGACTTCCAAACTCCGTTGCCAGCTCATTGATCAATTCCGGTCGCTTTACTGCTGCTGAATTAATCGAGATCTTATCGGCACCGGCTTCCAATAAAGCAGCCACATCATCCACATGCTGAATGCCTCCACCAACGGTAAAAGGGATGTTAATTGCAGCGGCAATTTTTTTGACCAAAGCCACCAGTGTTTTTCTCTTTTCCACCGTGGCCGTGATATCTAAGAAAACCAACTCATCCGCCCCTTGCTGAACATACGCTTCCGCTAATTCTACAGGATCTCCTGCATGAATCAGATCTACAAAATTGACCCCCTTAACGGTATGTCCGTCTTTGATGTCTAAACAAGGTATTATTCGGCGTGTCAGCATTTAATAAGATTTAATTATCATATTCATCAAATTCAATCACTTCAATCAACTTCATTAAACTTCTGAATTGTTCCAATTGAATATTATTGAAAGACGCCTTTGGAACTATATTAGCGGCTAATGAATTTTGAAAAATTAAGATAAATTCTTTGGTTTCTGTAACCTTTCTGATATTCTCCCAATACAACTGCGCTGTAAATGTCTCGCCTTTGATGTCGATCTCTTTTCCACTAAAATTGTAAGTGATGGCTTCGTAGGCAATATTTTCTGCTCCTAACTTTTGCACTGAAAAATAGGCCATTAAATTCTTGAAAAAGATCAAAAAAGTACCGCAAAATATACCGATCATCGGAGCATAAGACTGTACTTGAAATACATAAACAAACAATATCAATGAAAATACGATCAATACAATACCCAGTATATAGGCATACTTTACAAAGGTGTTGGCATTCAAGATCTCTTTCACTGCTTTTGTCAGCAATGCTTTATCCAGTTGTGTATGAACAGTAATTACCGATTTCATATCGTTTGAATTTTAGCCA
>JAGQYH010000204.1 GCA_020436175.1 Bacteroidota bacterium | reverse complement strand
AAGGCTCAATGCAAATGCAGGGTGAAGTACAAGAGATTGCTTTGGAGAATTTGTTGGCCAGACTCTATCCTTTTGATACCATCGAGGAAGTGGGAAAAGGCATCAGAGGTGCCGATGTGATCCAGACAGTCATCAACTCTGCCCAACAAGCATGCGGCAAAATAGTGTATGAAAGCAAGCGAACCAAAGCCTTTCAAAATGATTGGATCGATAAGTTAAAACAAGATCAGATCATTTGCAAAGCCGATATCTCCGTCATTGTAACGGAAACCATGCCGGGCGATATGGATAGATTCGGTGAAAAAGATGGTGTTTGGATCTGTGGTTTTCACGAGGTTAAAAGTTTATCATTCGTACTTCGTGAGATGTTAGTCAAAACTCATTCCGTAAAAAGTGCCCAAGAAAATAAAGGCGATAAAATGGAACTGTTGTACACCTATTTGACCGGCTCGGAATTCAGACAAAATATTCAACGCATTATAGAGAATTACGACAGTATGCTCAACCAATTGAATGCAGAGAAAAAAGCCATGCATAAAATTTGGTCGCAACGGGAAAAGCAGATTTGGGTGGTACAGGAAAACATATCTGCACTCTTTGGTTCCATTAAAGGTATTGGCGGCAATGCCATTGATGCTATCGATGTTTTAGAATTGCCGGATCCGGATATTGATTAGATCATCCACGAGTAAAAAATCTTCATTAAACAAATCTATCTTCTAACTGTTAGAATGAAATGCAAAAAGTATCCATATTTTGGTTTCGAAGGGATTTGCGAATAGAGGACAATGTAGGCTTACATCAGGCCTTAAAATCGGGATGGCCTGTAATGTGCATTTTTATTTTTGACACTGAGATTATTGATGATCTACCCAAAAATGATGCGCGGATTAGTTTTATTTATAAATGCCTGCAAACTATTAATAATGAACTCAAAACCTTTGACAGCAGCATCAAAATTTACCGAGGAAAGCCTATTGACATCTGGAAAACAATAATCAAAGATTTTGAGGTAGCTCAGGTTTTTACCAATAAGGATTATGAACCTTATGCCATTCAACGCGATCAACAAGTAGCTGATCTTTTATCCAATAATGGCATTGAATTCAAGGTATACAAAGATCAGGTGATCTTTGAAGAAGCCGAGGTAATGAAAGACGATGGCCATCCATATACTGTCTTTACTCCGTACAAAAACAAATGGCTGGAACATTTAAAAAACATCGACATCAAAGACCATCCGATTAAACAATATCACCAAAACTTTTATAAATACATTCACGACTTTCCAACTTTAGCGGACATAAGATTCGAAAAATCATCTATAGTAGTAAAAGATCATAACTTCAATAATTTAAAAAATTACGATGAGATAAGAGACTTTCCGGCTAAGGATGGTACCAGTTACTTAAGTCCGCATCTGAGATTCGGCACCGTTAGTATTAGAAAAATTTTACAAATAGCATTAGCCAACAATGCCGTTTTTGTGAGTGAGTTGGTCTGGCGCGAATTCTTCATGCAGATCTTGTTTCATTTTCCGAGAGTGGTCAATGAGAATTTTAAGACCAAATACAATGGCATTCAATGGCGTAATAATGAAGAAGAATTTAAGCGATGGTGTGTCGGAAAAACAGGCTTCCCAATGGTGGATGCCGGTATGCGTCAATTGAATGAAAGCGGTTACATGCACAATAGAGTTCGAATGATCACTTCCGGATTTTTATGCAAACATCTATTGATCGATTGGAAATGGGGAGAAGCTTATTTTGCAGAAAAGTTGTTAGATTATGAGTTGTCCTCCAATAATGGCAATTGGCAATGGGCGGCAGGAACAGATTGCGACGCAGCTCCTTACTTCAGGGTGTTCAATCCCATCACACAGTTACAAAAATTCGATCCGGAACTTAAATATGTGCGGCAATGGATAAAGGATTTTGATGAGCTTAGTTATCCTTCACCAATGGTCGATCACAAAAAAGCACGTGAAAGAGCTTTGGAAGTTTATAAGGTTGGGATAGCTTGATGATTCGATTTTACTGCAAAAATTAGCTTTTATTTTAAATAGGATCAACTCCTTCATTTGTATCTTACATTTGAAATAAACACTTGTATGAACACCTATTTCAAGGAAATCTTCGAATATCATCATCATTTTAACTTAAAGATCTTAGATCAACTCATAGAGAATGAAGAGAAGGCGTCTGTAAAGTCCATAAAATTATTCAGCCACATGCTCAATGCACATCAAATTTGGAATTCAAGGATACTAGGCTTTGATAGATTTGATGTTTTTCAATTGCATGCCTTAGAGGATTGTGAAGCCATCGAACGCAAAAATTATCGTGACACCTTAAAAATTTTAAAGGAATTTGATCTGACCAAAAAGATCACTTATACCACCTCTAAGGGACATCAATTTTCTAATACGATTCAGGATATTTTGTTTCACGTCTCTAATCACACCTCTCATCATCGCGGACAATTGGTGTCTCAATTAAAAAACAAAGGTATTACGCCATTAGTAACTGATTTCATATTTTATAAAAGAAAATCACTGTCATGATAAATGGATGTATTATTCCCACGTTTAAGTACAAAGATGCGCCGGCTGCCGTAGAATGGCTGTGCCAAACATTAGGTTTTAAAAAACACCTTGTGGTAGAAAGTGATGGCAGTATTGCCCATGCACAATTAACCTTTGGCAACAGTATGATCATGTTGGGCTCCTCAGATGAAAGCGATTATGGAAAATTAATCAAAACGCCTAACGAACTGAATGGTTTCAACACCCAAAGTCCATACCTGATTGTGGCGGAGATTGAAGCGCACTATGAACATGCCAAAGCTAATGGGGCTCAAATTGTGTTGGCATTATCCGATCAAGATTACGGCGGAAAATTATACACTTGCCGAGATCCGGAAGGAAATATCTGGAACTTTGGCAGTTATGATCCGTGGAATGGTTAATGCGGAAATGAAGTAATAAGTGGATGCTTCAGCAGATTGCCGCGTCATTAAAAATCTGCAGATTTTTAATTCCTCGCAATCTCGTACTTCGAATCAAATTCTCAAAGAAAATTACACTTAATACGCTTTTGCAAACAACACTCTTTCCTTGGATGGATTACCTGTAAAGACACATTTCCCCTCTTCTTGCGGATTGTTTTGCGGAATACATCTGATTGTGGCCTTAGTTAATTCCTGTATCTTCTTTTCCGTTTCGGTGCTACCATCCCAATGCGCAGAAATAAAGCCACCTTTGGTTTCCAATACTTCCTTAAACTCTTCGAAGCTATCTACTTTGGTGATGTTGGCATCTCTAAAAGTTTTGGCTTTTTGATAGATGTTTTGCTGAATTTCCTCCAATAATTGTTCAATGTAATCATCAATATGCTCCAAACTAACGATACTCTTCTCCTTGGTGTCTCTTCTGGCAATTTCGCAATTGTTGTTTTCAAGATCCCTAGGTCCGACCACCAATCTTACCGGATAGCCTTTCAACTCATATTCTGCAAATTTAAAACCGGCTCTTTTCGTTTCATCGGTATCAATTTGCACACGAATGCCTTTCGCATTCAACTGTTTTTTGATCTCCTCGGATTTAGCAATCATAGTGGCGGTTAACTCCTCGTCATTTTTTCTTAAAAACGGAATGATCACTACTTGATAAGGCGCAATTCTCGGTGGCAGCACCAAACCTTCATCATCAGAATGCGCCATGATCAAAGCCCCAACTAAACGGGTAGAAACACCCCAGCTGGTAGCCCAAACATACTCTTCCTGATTTTCCTTATTCATGAATTTCACGTCAAAAGCCTTGGCAAAATTCTGTCCTAAAAAGTGAGAAGTGCCCGATTGCAATGCTTTTCCGTCTTGCATCAACGCTTCTATGGTATAGGTTTCAACCGCTCCGGCAAAACGCTCACTTTCAGACTTCACACCTTTGATTACCGGTAACGCCATAAACTCTTCAGCAAAAGCAGCATACACTTCCAGCATCTTTTCAGCTTCTTCAATGGCTTCCGCTTTTGTGGAGTGCGCCGTATGTCCTTCTTGCCATAAAAACTCAGCTGTTCTTAAAAACAATCTGGTTCGCATTTCCCATCGCACAACATTGGCCCATTGGTTAATCAGTAACGGAAGGTCTCTGTAAGATTGTATCCAATTTTTGTAAGTATTCCAGATAATGGCTTCCGATGTAGGTCTGATCACCAACTCTTCTTCCAATTTTGCCTCCGGATCCACCATCAATTTACCCGGATTTTCAGGATCGTTCTTCAATCTATAATGTGTAACGATAGCACATTCCTTGGCAAATCCCTCTGCATTTTTTTCTTCGGCCTCGAATAAGCTCTTAGGTACAAACAACGGAAAGTAAGCATTCACGTGGCCTGTGTCCTTAAACATTTTGTCTAAAGCATCCTTCATATTCTCCCATAAAGTAAATCCATAAGGTTTGATGACCATACAACCTCT